>WGBZ01000213.1 GCA_015494035.1 Lysobacterales bacterium
GTCTTCCTCTCCCTGACACCAAAATGACCTTCCTCTGAAGCCCGGACCTGGTCCGGGTTCTTTTTTTGCCCATTCCGCAGGTTCCATGTAAGTTCGATGCGCATCGGCGGCGCTTATTCTGCTTTATGGACTGCTGACGACAGGGTCTGGATAACCCGCACTGCCTGGCCTGCCCGCAGGCGTTCATTGCCGCGCACCACCACCCGATCACCCGGTTGCAATGGCGTAGCACCGGCATCAGTCAATGTCACAGCAATCCAGTCTCCCTGCCCGAAACCGGGCTTAACCGCCAGTTTCTCGGCGCGCCCTTCCCGCAGCCGGTAAACATAAGCGGCGCCCTGCCGAAGCGCCAGCGCATCACGCGGCACCAGCGTGACATCTGTTGGGTGGTCGGACGGATAGAAAACCGTCACGGGCTGGCCGTCCAGGCCGGGCACGGATTCCTCCAGCGGCCAGTCCAGCAGCACCTGTATCTGGTGCGAAGCGTTGCTGGCACTGGGCACAATGGCGGTAACTGGCGCGTCAACAGACTGGCTTTGTTCATGAATGCTGTCATCTGTAAGCAAAACCTTCCAATGTTGTCCTTCTTTTACGAAGGCCCGTGCCCTGACCGGCACCGAGACCCTGACTCGCCGTTGGCGGGAAATCAGCCGCAAGACCGGATCGCCAGCCCGCACGTATTCCCCCGGCTGCGCCACGTGCTCGGTCACGTAAGCGGAAAAAGGCGCCCGCAGTTGCAGCCGTTTCACCGTTTGTTGTAATTGCCGCAGTCGCGCCGCGGCCCCTTGCTGCTGGCTCTGTGCCTGTGCCAGGTCACTGCGATTCTGCTCCACCTCTCTGGGGCTGGCCAGTTTCTGTTTTTTCAGGCTGGCCAGCCGTCGGGATTCGGCTTGCAGAAAGCGCACCCGTGCCGCGGCACTGGCCACGTCCTGCTGCAGTTCGCCCAGGCGCAGGGCATAGACCGGATCAACCAATTCAGCCACCGTATCACCGGCCTTGACCGCCGTGCCCAACTCGCGCAACTGAGCCACCGTGCCACTGGCTTCGGCCTTGACAGTCAGTTGATAACGGGCCGTTATCTCGCCGGGCATGGCTGCGGTGGGGGCCACACGGCCTTGTTTCACCGTCTCTACTTTGACCACAGCCGGCGGAGACTGGCCCGCCTGGGTCTGTGCTTGGGCCGACAGACACAGCAAGATGACCATGGCTAACACCACGGTCTTGACCACAGTCAGGCGGCAGGAAACACGGACGGGAACGGGTGATAAGGACAACGTGTTCATGGTGATTGTCTCGTTTGTTGTGTATTTTCGCGGCCAAAGAGTTTGAGCAGGCTGGGCAGCAACAGCAGGGTAAAAATGGTGCTGACCAGCATGCCACCCACAATCACTGCGGCCAGGCCGCGATACAGCTCGGTGCCAGAACCGGGAATCAGCAACAGGGGCAACATGCCAAACACCGAGGTGAGCGTACTCATGAGGATGGGGCGCAGTCGCAAACGCACGGCGGTGCTGACCGCCTCGGCCCGACTTTGCCCTTCGGCCTGTGCCTGACGGGTGCGGTAAACCAGCAGGATGGCATTATTGACCACCAGACCGAGCAAAATCACAAAGCCAATCATGGTAAGCAGGTCCATGGACTGGCCGGCGGTGAGGTCCAGCAGTTTCAGCCCCAGCAAGCCGCCTATGGTGGTCATGGGCAAGGTGGTGATGACCAGGGCCGCATCACGAAACGACTGAAACATGGCGCTGATCAACAGGTAAAGAATAATCACCGCCAGTAAAAATGATCCGCTGAGGCTGGACAGGGCCGTATCCAGCGCCTTGGCCGTGCCGCGATAACTGATGTGACCGTCGGCTGGCAGCATTTTTTTCAGCACCGGGTCCAGTTGCTCACGCAGCACCGCGATGGCCTTTTCCAGTGGGAAATCATCCGGCGGCGTGACATTCAGGCTGACGGTGCGTTGGCGATCCACACGCCGAATCTGTGAAGGCCCGGCGGTGCGCTGCCAATTGACCAGCGTGCCAAGGGGCACCACTTCGCCACTCGGCGTGTACAAGGGTGTTTCCAGCATTTCTTCAGGATAGCGCCAGTGGTCATGACGCAAGATCACATTCATTTTGCGGTTGCCATCAAAATAATCGCCCACAAACAGGCCGCTGCCCAACGCCTGAACGATACCGGCCAGTTGCTGGCGGGTCCAGCCCACCTCAGCCAGCGCCCGATCATCCGGTGACAGGCGCAGCTCCGGTTCACCCAGCTCGAGTCCCGGTGAGGGCCGCACTTGTGCCCCGGGGATCAGCTGTTGGATGCGGCCAAAACCCATGCGTGCCGCCGCCAGCAGGCTGTTGATGTCGCCATCGTGCAAATCGACGCTGATCTGGCGTGCCCCGCCCACGCCACGGAACACCGGTGCCCGGCGGGCAAAACCGAAGGTGTCCGGCAAATTGGCCAGAATGTCCGAATTGACGATGCGCAGCAAGGTGTCTACCTCGCTGGCCTTTTCTGCCCTAACGCCAAAAAACGCACCGCCATTGAACACCCCAAGAAAGTAGTTGCGCACCTTTGGCTGTTTGCGGCCGTCCAGATAGGGTTGAATGCGTTGTGCGATCACATCGGCCAGTTCTTCCTGGGCGGCCTTGACCGACAGCCCCGGCGCGGGCATCAGAAAACCGAAGCTCATGTTGCGTTTTCCTGCCGGCAGGTAATCCGCCGGGGGCCGAATCCACCACGCCAGCAGCACCGGCAGCACGATCAGGGCCAGCACCCAGGCCAGCTGCTGACGACGCGTGGCCGTGAGCCGGTCAATGCGATCAGTGACCTGCCGCCAGAAACCCTGGTGCTGGTCCTCCAGGCTTTCGTCCTTCATCCAGCGCACGCTGGCCGCCGGTAACACGCTAACAGCCACCAGCAGTGACACCGCCACCGAGGCTGAAATGGTAATGGCCAGGTCCGTGAACAGCTGTCCAGCTTCGTCCTTGAGAAAAACCACCGGCAGAAAGATGGCAATGGTGGTGGCAGTAGAGGCCAGCAGAGCCGCCCACACCTGTTGCGTGCCAATGCGGGCCGCCTGGTGTGGAGATTCGCCTTTTTCACGATGCCGCACAATGTTTTCCAGCACCACAATGGCCGCATCCAGCACCATGCCGGTGGCGAAGGCCAGACCGGCCAGGGAGATAATATTCAGGGTTCGCCCCAGGGCCTGCATGATGATAAAAGCCGCCAACAGGGAAATGGGAATGGCCAAAGCCACAATCAAGGCCGGCACGGTGCGGCGCAGGAAAAACCACAGCACTCCGATGGCCAGCAGCATGCCAAGTATCAGGTTATTGCGCACCATGCGGATGGAAGCGCGGGTGTACACCGAGTCGTCATAGACCTGGGTGATGCGCAAGCCTTCATCCTTGAGCACACCCCGAGACAGCTCGGCAATGGTTTTTTTCAAGCGCTGCATGACATCCAGCACATTGACCCCGGCCTCGGGAATCACGTTCATGGCAATGGAAGGTCCGCCGTTCTGGTTGATGACACCGCTGGGGTCTTGCATGACCTTGCTGACCGTCGCGATATCCCGCAGGAAAACCGGCTTGCCGTCACGCCAGGTGAGCACCTTGTTACCCAGCTCCTGAATGCCGTACTTGCCGCTGTAACGCAGGGTGTACTTGCGTTTGCCCACGTCCTTGTTGCCCGCCGAGGTGTTGCGGAAATCCGCATCAAAGCGCAGTTGGGCCAGATCAATGCCCAGCGCGGCGGCTCGCCGGGGGTCAAACTGGATGCGGATTTCGTGTGGCCGGCCACCAAAGGCGTTGGCCGAAGAAACACCGGGAATCTGTTCAATGCGCGGCAGAATCACCTCGTTGATGAAATCCTGATAGGCCGCGATGGGCCGCGGATTGCCCGCTTGCGTGCGCAGCGCAAACCAGGCAATCACCGTGCCGCCAAAACGGCCGCCGCCCACGCGCACGGTGGGCTCGGTGGCGTCCACCGGGTAACGCGGCACCTGATTCAGGCGATTGATAACTTCCAGCAACGCCCGCTGCATGTCCATGTCGCCGGCAAATTCCAGGCTGATGCTGCCCTGGCCACGACTAGCGGTGCCTTCCATGCGGGTCACACCGGGTAAGCCGCGAAACACCTTTTCCTGCGGTTCCAGAATTTCCGATTCCACTTCGGCAGGTGCCGCCCCACGCCAGGCGGTGCTGACGCTGATGACCGGCCGTTCCACATTGGGCGCCAGTTGCACCGGCAGCTTGCTCAAACTGATGAGGCCAAAAATGGCCACCAGTATCACGGCCACGGCCACGGCCACGCGGTTGGCAAGGGAAGCTTCAGTCAGTTTCAAGACGCATCACTCATTTTTGGCAATCCGGCCATGATAAATCAAGCCAGCAGCCGGTGCCAGTGCAACAAGTCACCGGAGTGACTGGTACTCACCCCACCGTTATGCAGCCTGCCTCGAGAAAAATCTTCCGGTTTTCCTGTCCCGGGTTTGACGCGCGTCATCAAGTGGCGTTTTTGACCCTTTGCCGGTTTACAATCCATTCGCCATTCGCCAGGGAGCCTCTGATTGAATCTGGCGCGAGCAGATTGTAGTGTAAAATTGCCCAGTTCAAGGCACAAACCGCGCGCAATAGCCAAGCTATTGTGAAGGTTTGCAACACAGAAATGTACGATTTTACGCCGCAAGATGCCGTGTCAGATTCAATCAGAGGTTCCCTGGGAAGCGCTGATTGAATCTGGACGAAGCAGATTATGCCGGAAATGTTCGAGAACAAGGCGAAGTTCACAGCCAATAGC
>WGBZ01000214.1 GCA_015494035.1 Lysobacterales bacterium
GCACATAAAAAGCCCAATGCACCCAACGCGCCAGCCTTTGCGTGCGCCGCGAGCCCGGCGGTGCCGGTGGCGGATTCAGCACACGCCAGGCCAGCCGCAACACCAACACAAACCCAATGATAATGCCCAGGCTGCGATGCCAGTCCGGTGCGCGCACATACCACGGGTGGTAATAGTCCAATCCCACCATCCACAAACCCAGGCCCAGCACAGCCAGTATCAAGGCAGCCATCAGCCAGTGCATGGCCGCAAAGCCCCAGCCGTAACAATTGGGGGTGTTTTTCCAGCCCATGAGATTCTCCGGTAACGGTTCCCCGATCAGTCTGTGCGGTATTGCATGAGACCGACGCTATAATCAAACCATGACAATGCCCGCATTATCGCCCATTCTGGCACGCATCCGCGCACACGACCCGGCCATTGAATGCCTCTCGCTGCATCCTGTTTCTGGTGGCTGCATCCACCGCAGCTTTGTGCTGCAAGGGCAACGCCATCACCAGCCCTGGCGGGGCTTCCTTAAGGTCAATGAGGCTCCTGCCCATGCGTCACTGGCGGCCGAAGCCCATGGCTTGCAGACACTGGCAAACGCCATTGCTGCCGTGCCTGACAATCCTTTGAGGGTGCCACAACCGCTGCTGACAGACAAGGTCGAGGGCATGGCGTTTCTGCTCATGGACTATTTGCCACTCGGCTCAAAAAAGCGAGCAGACAGCGAGAAAAAACTGGCTCGTGGCTTGTTTTTGTTGCACCAACACCAGCCCCCTGGCGGGCGCTTTGGCCTGGAACGTGACAATTTTATCGGCACCACGCCACAGAAAAACGCCTGGGAAACGGACTGGGTGAAATTCTTCGGCACGCACCGGCTTGGCTATCAATTTGAGCTGGCGCTGAAAAACGGCTACGCCGATGTTCACGCAGCGGGCCTGAAGGTCCTGGAAAAACTGCCCGAATACCTGCGCAATCACCGCCCCCAATCGGGCCTCTTGCATGGAGATTTGTGGTCGGGCAACGCGGGCTATCTGGAAGACGGCACGCCGGCAGTTTTTGACCCGGCGGTGTATTACGGGGACCGCGAAACCGATCTGGCCATGATGGAAATGTTCGGTGGATTTTCGCCGCTTTTCTTTACCGCCTATCGCGATTATGCCGAACGCGAAGGTATGCCTGTGCCTGCAAGCAGCGATCCGGCTTTCCAACGACGCAAACACCTTTACCAGCTTTACCACTGGCTCAACCACCTGAACCTGTTTGGCAACGCCTATCTGCCCCAGGTGCAACGCAGTCTGCGCGAAATTGATTCACTGCGAACGTAACCACTGGCCTTTTTTGGGCGTGAATGGCTGGCCTGTGCTGTCGGCAAATTCGAAGGGGATGCTTTTGAGGGTGCCGTGGTCGTTTTTTTGCACCACAAAGTGCAAATGCGGGCCGGTGGAGTAGCCGGAATTGCCCGATGAGCCCAGGCGTTGGCCACGCTGAACGCGCTGGCCGGGGCGCACGCGGAGGCTGCCGCGTTTCAGGTGCGCGTACACGGCCATGGTGCCGTCGTCGTGCAGCAATCGCACGTAGTTGTTACGCTGAATATATTTTGCCTGGGCCTGGCCATCGGCAAACTGGTTTTCAATGTCCATGACCACACCGCCACGGGCGGCCAGCACCGGTGTGCCGATGGGCAGGCCGATGTCCACCGCGTAGCGATTCTGTGGGTTGTTGTGGGTGGTTTCCCCATTGAATGCCTGACCCACCAGCGCGCTGCCGTCAATTTTGAACGGCAGGCGGTACGGTTCATCGGGCGCATGCACCGCCGCCGGGTCGCCCATTTCCCAGGTAAATTCATAACCCCAGCCCCAGCCCTGGCGGGGATTGTCCGGGCTGATGTAAAGCACCACACCGTCGTAGCGGGCCGGCACCACGGTGTCCAGCACCCCATCAGGCAAGGGCGGCTCGGTGACGATGTTTTTGGCCTGGGTGAGTTTCAGGCGAATGTTGACCGGGCCGTGAAAAGGGTTGCGTACGCGCAGTTCCGGGTGGCGTTTGCTGCCGGTATTGCGCAGGGTGACTTCGCGCCGGGTGTCCTCAGGCGGCGGCGTTTTGACGGGCAGTTCGCTGACGCGCTGCTGCGCGGCATCGGCCGGCTTTTTATCGCTGTAATGGGTTATGCCCTGTTCATCGACCCATTTGAACACCTTGCTGGCACAGCCCTTGGGCATCACCAGCGATAACAGGAGCAGGAAAAGGGCTAGCAGTATCCAGTGGGCGCGAGTCATGGGGGCTTAATCCTTGCCATTGCCCAGGTGAATGGCCAGCACTGCCATGAGCTGAAACAGGTTGCGCAGGCGCGCCTCGAAATTCACCCGGCTGTCAATGTCTGACAGGGCGCAGAGCTGTTTCAATTGGGTGATCTTGTGATAGACGTTGTCCAGCAGGCGTTCGGTGCTCCAGCCATGATAGCGGCGCAAGGCCGGCTTGTTGCCGGTGCTTTTCGGGCCAATTTTCGAGCGGTTCAGGCGCTTGAAGCGGTAGCCAGTGGTCACCGCCTGCCGATAGGCGGTGTCTTGCAGCTGGTTGACCACTTCGCAGGGCCTGGCATGCAAGTGCAAACCCAGCCGCAGCAGTTCGAGGTTCTGTGACAGCTCCATGGCCAGCGCATGGCGAGTGCCGCGGCGACTGGCCAGCCGTGCCTGCATGGCATTGATGGCCTGTTGCGCGGTGGCCAGCAGGGACAGCGGTTCGGAAGCACTCATGCCGGGCATTTTAGCGCAAAAGCCGGTGAGCGTCAGAAGCCCGCCACGGTGACTCACGCGAGTCACCATGGTGGGCCGAAACCAGTCACCCTGCTTCAAGCAGAGGTGAGGCTGAATGGGTTATTAACTTGGCATCAA
>WGBZ01000215.1 GCA_015494035.1 Lysobacterales bacterium
CCTCTGGCGGATAGCCACGACGCCGCATGCCCGAAAGGGTTGGCATGCGCGGGTCGTCCCAGCCGTCCACCAGGCCCTGTTCCACCAGCTGATTCAGCTTGCGCTTGGAGGTCACGGTGTATTGCAGTTCCAGCCGCGCAAACTCAATTTGTTGCGGGTGACAGTCAATGGTGATGTTGTCCAGAAACCAGTCATACAACGGCCTGTGGTCTTCAAATTCCAGCGTACACAGGGAATGCGTGATGCCTTCCAGGGCATCGGAAATGCCGTGGGTAAAATCGTACATGGGGTAGATGACCCACTTATCACCGGTGCGAATGTGGTGCTGGCGCTTGATGCGGTAAATCACCGGGTCGCGCAGGTTCAAGTTGGGTGAAGCCATGTCGATTTTGGCCCGCAAAACCCGGCTGCCATCGGGAAATTCCCCGGCCCGCATGCGGCGGAAAAGGTCGAGGTTTTCTTCCAACGACCGGTCCCGGTAGGGGCTGTTGACACCCGGCTCGGTGAGCGTGCCGCGATTAGCGCGGATTTCTTCCGGGCTTTGGTCATCCACATAGGCCAAGCCCTTCTGAATCAGTTCCTCGGCGTAGTTGTACAGCGTTTCAAAATAGTCCGACGCGTGATACAGGTGCTCGCCCCAGTCAAAGCCCAGCCACTGAATATCGCGCTTGATGGACTCTGCGTATTCCACACTCTCCTTAGCCGGATTGGTGTCATCAAAGCGCAAGTGACAGCGACCCTTGTAGTCCTCGGCAATGCCAAAATTCAGGCAAATGGACTTGGCATGACCAATGTGCAGATAGCCATTGGGTTCAGGCGGAAAACGGGTCACAATCTGGCGGTGTTTTCCGGAGGCCAGATCCGCATCAATAATGCGCGTAATAAAGTTGTCGCTGACGTTTTTGGCTGGCGTTTCAGGGGTTTCACTCATGACCATTCACTGCAGGAAAGAAACCCGACATTTTGACAGCTTTGGGCAAAAATGAAAAGCCCGCCCGCAATGTTGACACCCAATGGCCAGCAGTTTGGCCCGGCAGTATTCGTACTGTTTCTTGCGGGTGGTCAGTCATCGGCGCGGGTGGCCACCAGCAGGTGGCGGATGGTGCGCACCACCACCATGACGGTGGCGTAGTCGGCGAGTTTTTCCTGCCGCATCTGTTTGATCATTTTTCGGGTTTCGGCCACTTCGCGGGCCAGTTCCTGACTCCACTGGCTGACCACTTTTTCACCGCTGGTGTCGGTGTATTTCTGCAGCAGTAAGGTGGCCAGTTGGCTATGCTGTTCGAACAGCTCGTCACGCAGGGCGCCGCGGGCGTGGGCGTGCCAGCGGCCGGTGACGGGCAGTTGTTCGATGAGGTTGCGCAACCAGCCAAGGTTGATCTGTTCGCTGAGGCCAAAATAGACCTGAGCCACGTCCAGCACCGGCTTGCCGGTGGCCAGCGAGATGTCCACCACGTCCAGCGCTGCATGCAACAAGGGCATTAACGCCAACTGCTGGGCCAGGGTGTTGTCGAAACCCTGCTTGCGCAAGCGCGCGGCGGTTTTGTCCACGGTGGCGAGGTCTTTGGCGGGCATGAACTGGCGGTGGTGCTGAATGAAGTCCTGCACCCCGGGCTGGTATTTTTCAATCAGCGCCTGAATGGGCAGTTTGTGGCCATTGCGGTTGAGCATCCAGCGCGTGGCCTGACGCACCAGCCGCCAGACCATCAGGCCGGCATCGATCTGGTGGTCGGGTTTGACTTTCAGGTCATGGTTTTCGATGCCGCGCCACAGGTCTTCGGCATCAAACAGGTTTTCGGTGACAGAAAAGGCCCGGGCAATGGCGCCGGCCGGGGCGCCGGTGTCTTCCACCATGCGCTGCATGAAGGTGGCGCCCATGCGGTCAATGATGTGCGAGGTGAGCACCGTGGTAATGATTTCCCGCTGCAGGCGGTGGCCGCTGAGGTGGCTTTCATCGACATTATGCAAGCGGCTGGGGAAATAATCGCGCAGTCGCGCGGCGATGAAGGGGTCTTCCGGCACGTCGGACGCCAGCAGGTCCTCATACAGGGCAATTTTGCTGTAGGACAACAACACCGACAGTTCCGGCCGGGTGAGTCCTCGGCCGTCGGCCTGGCGTTGTTCCAGTTCCTTGTCGGTGGGCAGAAACTCCAGTTCGCGGTCCAGCAGGCCGCGTTGTTCCAGCACCCGGATCAGGTGCGCCTTGGCACCCAGGCGTTCAACACTGAGTTTTTCCATAATGCTGAGGATTTGCGTCTGGGTGTAGTTGTTGCGCAACACCAGTTGCGCCACTTCGTCGGTCATGTCCTGCAACAGCGCGTTGCGCCCGGGCAGATCCAGCTCACCCTGGTCCAGCATGGACTTGAGCAGGATCTTGATATTGACTTCGTGGTCGGAGCAGTCCACACCGGCGGAGTTGTCGATAAAATCGGTGTTGACCTTGCCGCCCTTGCTGGCGTATTCAATGCGGCCTTTCTGAGTCAGTCCGAGGTTGCCGCCCTCGCCCACCACGCGGCACTTCAGTTCCTTGCCGTTGACGCGCAGGGCGTTGTTGGCTGTATCGCCCACGTCGTTGTGGCTTTCGTCGCTGGCTTTGACGTAGGTGCCGATACCGCCATTCCAGAGCAGGTCCACCGGCGCTTTCAGCAGTTCGCGGATCAGGGCCTGGGGCGATAATTCTTCGGCCTGGATGCCCAGCCACTGCCTGACTTCCGGCGACAGGGGAATGGATTTGTCGAAACGTGAATAGACCCCGCCGCCTTTGGAGATGAGCGACTTGTCATAGTCTTCCCAACTGGAGCGGGGCTGTTCAAACAGGCGTTTGCGTTCAGCCCAGCTGCTGGCTGCGTCGGGGTTCGGATCGAGGAAGATGTGCAGGTGGTTGAAAGCGGCCTTGAGGCGAATGTGTTTGGACAATAACATGCCGTTGCCGAAGACGTCGCCGCCCATGTCGCCGATGCCCACCACGTCGAAGTCTTCGTTCTGGCAGTCCACGCCCAGTTCGCGAAAATGGCGCTTGACCGACTCCCACGCGCCTTTGGCGGTGATGCCCATGGCCTTGTGGTCGTACCCGGCCGAGCCGCCTGAGGCGAAGGCGTCGTCCAGCCAGAAACCATATTCAGCCGCAATACCGTTGGCAATGTCAGAGAATGTGGCCGTGCCCTTGTCTGCGGCCACCACCAGGTAGGGATCGTCTTCATCGTGACGAATCACCTGGGCCGGATGCACTACCTGGCCGTCGCGCAGGTTGTCAGTGATGTCCAGCATGCCGCGAATAAAAGTCTTGTAGCAGGAAACCACTTCGTCCATCACCGCCGTGCGGTCGCCTTCGGGCAGTTGTTTGACCACAAAGCCGCCTTTGGCACCCACCGGCACGATGATGGAGTTCTTGACGTTTTGCGCCTTCATCAGCCCCAGCACTTCGGTGCGGAAGTCCTCGAAGCGGTCTGACCAGCGCAACCCGCCACGGGCCACCTTGCCCTTGCGCAGGTGAATGGCTTCCACACGCGGCGAATAAACGAAGATTTCGCGATACGGCACGGGTTTGGGCATACCCGGCACTTTTTCCGAATCGAACTTGAAGCTGATATATGGCTTGGGCTGGCCATTGTCGCCAGTTTGGTAAAAATTCGTGCGCAGCATGGCCATGATGGTTTCGCGGAACTGGCGCAAAATGCGGTCTTCATCCTGTGAGGCCACTGAATCCAGCAGGCTGTCGATGACGGCATTGATGAGGCGGGTCTGTTTTTTGGGCGTGAACTTGTGTGCCTTGAGGTAGGCTTCGGTGGCGCCACGCTGGTGCGGTGTCAGACTTTCCAGCTCCGGGGCCAGGCGTTTGGCCAGATTCGCCATGCGCCGTTTGTATTGTGCCGGGGACATTTCGCGCAGACCGGGGTCATGGCGGATCTGGAACAGTTCCACCAGCGCCCGGGCAATGCGCGGCTGGGCATTAAGGGCTTTTTCCATGTATTCCTGACTGAAGGGCACGCCCACCTGGCGCAAGTATTTGGTCAACGCACGCAGCAGAACGACCTGCCGCCAGTCGAGACCGGCGCGGATCACCAGCTTGTTGAGGCTGTCGTTTTCGGCTTCGCCATGCACGATTTTGTCAAAGGCGTTCTGGAAATTCTCGCGCACGCGTTCCAGGTCCAGGTCTTTGCCTTCAGCCAGGGTCAGGTCAAAATCCTGTATCCAGATATTATCGCCTTCAGCCATGCGCAATTCATAGGGACGCTCACTGACCACGTGCAGGCCGAGGTTTTCCAGAATGGGCAGAACGAAACTCAGGGGCATGGTGCTGCCGGAGCGGAAGACCTTGAAGCGGAACAGGCCCTGGCGTTTTTTGCGTGGGCGGTAGAGGCTGGTGACAATATCGCGGCCCTGGGCCAGTTGCGCGGC
>WGBZ01000216.1 GCA_015494035.1 Lysobacterales bacterium
CGTCTCCCAGCACCAGTGTCACCGTGGTGCTGGCGGTGGGCGCCAGGCCCAACGGGCAGGCTTCTTCGTCCACGCCAGCATACAGGTGCACATCGGCAGCTTGGGCCAGGGTGGATTTTTCGTTGCCAGTGATGGAAATCAGGGGCACGCCCATGCGCTTGATAACCGGCAGTATGGTCAGCACTTCTTCGGTTTCACCGGAATTGGACACCATGATGACGATGTCCTTGGGCGTGATCATGCCCAGGTCGCCATGACTGGCCTCGCCAGGGTGCACCGAGAAGGCGGGCGTGCCGGTGGAAGCCAGGGTGGCGGATATCTTGTTGCCAATGTGACCGGACTTGCCCATGCCGATGACGATGACATGGCCTTCACAGCCGAGGATCAGCTCCACGGCGGCGACAAATTCCTGCCCGATGCGTTCACCCAGCTTGTCCAGGCCGGCTTTTTCAATCGCCACCACCTGGCGCGCCAGGCCGATTATTTCGTTGTCTTGTTGCAGGGGTTCAGGTTTCATCGCGTCGCCAGCCACGTCATGTAACCACCATAGCAGAGTACCAGCAGCAAGCCAATGGGCCGGGAAAGCACTTTCTGCTGGCGCACATACCACCAGGAGATTGCCGCAAAAGCGATGGTCAGGGTGGTCATGAACAGGTAGTCGTGCTCCAGAAAACCCGGCGGCAAACGGTAGGGATTGATGGTGGCGCTGATGCCCAGCACACCCAGCAGATTGAATAGGTTGGAACCCACAATATTGCCCAGCAGCAAGTCGTGTTCCTTTTTGATGGCGCTGGCAATGGTCGCGGCCAGTTCCGGCAGACTGGTGCCCAAAGCCACAATGGTGAGGCCGATCACCACATCCGACACTCCCAGGGCATGGGCAATTTCCGTGGCCCCATAGACCATGAAGTGCGAGGCCAGTGGCAGCATCACAATCCCGAAGGCCAGCCAGCCCAGCGCCGCGGGCTTGCTCATGTCAACCGCCAGTTCCTGCCGCACGTGCTCCCGCAGCGCATCGGGTTCATCACGCTGGCGGGTGCCCAACCAGCCCAGCCACAAGGTTACCAGCAGCATGCAGACCAGCAACACTACGCCATCCAGGCGCGATTGCTCACCATCCAGCATCAGCAACAGAACCAGAAAAGTCACCACGATCAACAGGGGCAGTTCGCGCCGGATTGTTTCGGATCTGACCAGCAATGGTGTTATCAAAATGCCAATACCCAGCACCAGCGAGGTATTGGTGATATTCGACCCCACCGCATTACCCAAGGCCAGTTCGGAATTGCCTTGCCAGGAAGCCACCGCCGAAACCACCATTTCCGGTGCCGAGGTGCCAAAACCGATAATAATAAGGCCAATCACCATGCTCGACACACCCAGGTAATGGGCGCTGACCGCCGCCCCGGTAATGAAGCGATCGGCAGAATACACAAGGAGAACAAGGCCCAGGATCAGGGCCAAAGCAGCAAGCAGCATAGGGGTTGTGTCCAGTTTTTGGGGAGAATTCCTTCCTAATCCCCGCATTATAAAAGATAATAAGCCCTCATTTAAGCCAAAGCGAATAAAACCATGCACCCGGACGACGTTGCCAAGCTCATAGCCGATCATATCAACTGCCAGAAAGTCACCGTGGAAGGCGAAGACCGCCGCCACTACGCAGCCGTGGTGGTCTCCGATGAATTCAAGGGACTGAGCAAAATCAAGCGGCATCAAAGGGTTTATCGTGCCCTGGGCGATCACCTTAAAGACCAGATCCACGCGCTCACCCTGCACACCCATACCCCGGAAGAATTTGCCCGCCTCAAGGCCGCTTCATGAACATTCTTTCCATCGCTGGCGGTCAGGCGCTGGCCGGTGACATCCGCGCCTCAGGTGCCAAAAACGCCGTGTTACCCATTTTGGCGGCCACTCTGCTCAGCGACCGCGTATCCACGATTGAGAACGTGCCTCACCTGCACGACGTGACCACCATGCTGCAACTGCTGGGGCAAATGGGAGCCAGTCTCACTGTCGACGAGAAACAAACCATCGAAATTGACCCGGCCAACATCACGCGCCCCCAGGCACCGTATGACCTGGTCAAGACCATGCGCGCCTCTATTCTGGTGCTTGGCCCCCTGCTGGCCCGATATGGCACGGCCGAAGTGTCTTTGCCCGGTGGCTGCGCCATTGGCTCGAGACCGGTGGACCTGCACCTGAAAGGGCTGGAAGCCATGGGCGCGGAAATTGCGGTCGAAAACGGTTATATCCGCGCCAGTGCCAACCGCCTGCGAGGCGCACACCTGTTTCTGGACAAAGTCACGGTTACCGGCACCGAAAACCTGCTCATGGCCGCCACCCTGGCTGAAGGCGAAACCCTGATTGAAAATGCGGCCATGGAACCGGAAGTGGTGGATCTGGCCCACTTCCTGCAGGCCATGGGTGCCCAGATCGAAGGCATTGGCACCAGTAGCCTGAAAATTACCGGCAAACCCAGCCTCAACGGCACACGCTATCGGGTCATGCCTGATCGCATCGAAATTGGCACGTTCCTGGTGGCCGCTGCCATTACCGGCGGCGGCCACCAGGAA
>WGBZ01000217.1 GCA_015494035.1 Lysobacterales bacterium
CGCTATAATGCGCCTGGCATGAAAACCGAAACCCAATCCACCGAAACCCAATCCCATGTCTTGCGCGGTGTGGTGGCCATTGAACGGCCGCCTTTGCCATTAAGTGTGCCCGCCGTGGAAAAAACCGTCGCTCAAAGCCTGGGGCGGGCCTTGTCCGTGGAACTGGCTTCCGCTCTGAACAAAGACGACACCCAGCACAGCCCACCGGCTGCCGAACTGGCGCTGGTGGCTGCCCTCTATGAACCGGCTGAATTACTGCAGCCGGGTTTCCCCGTGCATGAACACCTGTTGCGCTACCTGCAGGCTGCCACCAGTGGCTCGGAAAACAAGGGCAAACTGCTGACCATTGGCAGCAACGCCGCCGGCGAGTTGCCCGAAGGCCTGACACAACAGCCCGCGCCTCACCCCGGCCCGCTGCTGCTGATGCCTTTTGTACTGATCACAGACGAGGAGTCGGTGGCCGATCGCTTTGAATCGCAGCTGATGGACCGTGGCCTGATATCGGCACGAACCCAGCGGCAATTGAGCCAGGCACTGGGCACCCCCATTGAGCACGCTAATTTTCTCAGCCTGCTGGACTTGTCAGCCATGATGCGTACCCAGTTTGAACACGCAGGCTTTCTGCCCGAATGGGAAATCATTGAAGCCGCTCTACTCAGCCAGCAACCGCAACTGCGCCAGCACAGCCCCAGCCATAACGACTATTTTCTTTACCAGCAGCTGGTTTTTACGCCCTTTTTCAGCTACGACTTCTGGGCCACTCACGGCCCCGGCCAGGCATTGCCGGCCGACGAACGCCGCCAGGGCTGGTTACGCTGGCTGCAACGGCAGCGTCAGGGCGTGGCGGTGATGCAGTCCCACGGCCTGGATGTGCGCCAGTACCTGCCCCGGCAATGGCCCGAATCCCAACAGAAAATTTGCCTGGGTGGCATCAACCAGCAAGTGGTGAGCGAGGATTTTTTCACGGAAATTCACGCCCCCATCAATGAAACCCGTGACGTCACCGTCACCGAACAACATATTCCCGGCCTGGGCACGGTGGCCTACACCCTGAGTCAGGATAACGGTCGCCACCTGCAGCACCTGTACCCGCTGACGCCCGAAGCCCTGAACATCATCCCGCAACACCTGCAATCGCTGTTCGGGGAGCATTTGCGCCTGAATGTGGTCAATGAACTGCGCACCAACCCCTCTGCCGAACGCCTGATTGGCGGCTGGAACACCTGAACCCATGCACCCACAACAGATCCTCGAACGCCTCAACCCCGCCCAACAGGAAGCCGTTTCCACAGACGCCCGCCACGCGCTGGTGCTGGCTGGCGCCGGTTCTGGCAAAACCCGGGTGCTGGTGCATCGCATGGCCTGGTTGCTGGCCGCCGAAGGCGTCTCTCCGTGGAGCATCCTGGCTGTTACCTTCACCAACAAGGCGGCGGCTGAAATGCGCAACCGCATTGGCCAGATGCTCAACCGGCCCACCCGCAACCTGTGGATAGGCACTTTTCACGGCATCGCCCTACGCCTCCTGTCTCGCCACCATGAGGAAGCCCAGCTACCACAAAACTTCCAGATTCTGGACAGCGAAGACCAGTATCGGCTGATACGGCGCGTGCTGGCAGACCTGGAGCTGGATGAAAAACAATGGCCACCACGTCAGGCCCAGGGCTATATCAACAACAAGAAAAACGAAGGCATCCGGCCTGCGTCCATCGACCACTTTGGCGATGACATGACGCGCCAATGGATTCGCATCTACGAAGCCTACGACGATCACCTGCAACGTGCCGGGGCGGTGGACTTTGCCGAAATGCTGCTGCGCGCGCACGAGTTGCTGCTGAACAACCCGTCGGTGCTGACGCACTACCGAGAACGCTTCAAGCACATTCTGGTGGACGAATTCCAGGACACCAACAGCATCCAGTCGGCCTTTATCCGCCTGCTGGCCAGCGACAACAATTCGGTCATGGTGGTGGGCGATGACGACCAGAGCATTTACGCCTGGCGCGGTGCGCGAGTGGATCATATCCTCAACTTCACCCGTCATTTTCCGCAAGCGCAGTCCTATCGGCTGGAACAGAATTACCGCTCCACCGCCACCATTCTCGAGGCCGCCAATGCCGTCATTGCCCATAACGACCAGCGCCTGGGCAAGGAACTGTGGACCGCCGGGGAACGCGGCGAAAAAATCCAGGTGTATGGCGCCTATTCCGAATACGACGAAGCGGCCTTCGTGGGCGATGAAATCGAAAAAGCCATTGAGGCCGGCACCGCTCCTGACCGCATTGCAGTACTTTACCGCTCCAACGCGCAATCGCGACTGATTGAAGAAACCCTGCTCAAACGCGGCATCGCCTATCGGGTTTATGGCGGCTTGCGCTTCTTCGAGCGGCTGGAAATCAAGGACGTGCTGGCTTACGCGCGGCTGGTGAACAACCGTCACGACGACGTGGCCTACGAACGCATCATCAACACGCCCACCCGCGGGCTGGGCAAAAAAACCCTCGATCACATCCGCTCGGTGGCCAATTACGAACGCATCAGCCTGTGGGATGCCAGTCTGCAACTGCTGCAACAGAAAAAACTCACGCCGCGCGCAGCCACCGCCCTGGCCGGCTTTGTCAATTTGATTGATGAACTCGATCACGCCCGCCTTGACCCGCCAAGCCATAACGGCGACGAAGAAAGCCCGCGCGAAGCGCCCTTGCATCAACTGCTGGAAAACATCATCGAACGCAGCGGTTTGAAGGACCATTAC
>WGBZ01000218.1 GCA_015494035.1 Lysobacterales bacterium
CACAATGCCCGCACAGGCAAATACCACTGGCTGAAATTGCGCCAGCGCACCAATCGCTCTCCCCTGCCAGCCATTCAGCTGCTCAACACGCAAAACAAGCCCATGCGCAGCGGCCTGGCGGTTTCGGTGTTGCAGCGCATCGAGCAGGAGCTGGCCGAGGGCAATCAGGTGTTGGTGTTTCTCAATCGCCGTGGCTGGTCACCGGCGCTGTTGTGTCACGCCTGCGGTTGGGTGGCGGACTGCCAGCACTGCGACGTCAAGCTCACCTATCACAAGCGCATTCACCGGCTGCGTTGCCACCATTGCGATCGCCAGTACCCGGTGCCGGAATTTTGCCCCAAGTGTGGTTCACAGGACATACAACCCATGGGCGAAGGCACCGAAAAACTGGGCGATACGCTGGCTGGCGCGGTGGGTGCCGAGCGCGTGATCCGGGTGGATCGCGACACGGTGCGCTCGGCCAACCAGTGGAAAAAAACCCTGGCCCGCATTCGCAGTGGCCAGCCGTGCGTCATGGTGGGCACGCAAATGCTGTCCAAGGGGCATGATTTTCCCAAGTTGACGCTGGTGGTGGTGGTCAACGTGGACGCCAATTTCTTTTCGCTGGATTTTCGTGCGCCGGAAAAGCTGGCTCAGTTACTGGTGCAGGTCTCCGGCCGGGCCGGGCGCAAGGATCGCGCCGGAGAGGTGTTAATCCAGACCCACTGTCCGGACCAGCCCTTGTTTCAGCAGTTATTTCGTCAGGGTTACGAAGCGTTTGCCGAGGCCGAATTGGAACAGCGGGCGGCGGCCGGTTTTCCACCGGCTTCCCACATGGCCATTGTGCGCGCCAGGGCGAAAAACCCCGAACAGGTGGAGGGCTTTCTGCAACAGATGGCCGAGGCTTTGCCGAAGAACCCGGAAGTGGCGGTGATGGGGCCGATTCCAGCGCCCATATTCCGCAAGGGCGATTTTTACCACATGCAGCTGCTGTTCAACAGCCACCAGCGCCCGGCCCTGCGCCGCTTGTTACGGCATTTGCTGGCCTGGCCGGGGCTGAATCGGCCACCTTCGGGCCTGCACTGGAGCCTGGATATCGACCCGCAGGAACTGGCCTGACGGGCTGACCTTATTCCAGCGAACGAGTCAGGTTATAGGCTTCGTGCGTGCCCACGCGCACGTTATCTTCTATGCGAATGCCGCCATAAGGCAGGAAATGTTCCACCGCGTTCCAGTGAATGGACTGGCCCAGCGGGCTTTCGCGGGCTTCGTCCAGCAGCAGCGGGATAAAATAAATGCCCGGTTCAATGGTCAGCACGTGACCGGCTTCCAGGGTCCGCAGCAGGCGCAGGTATGGGTGTTTTGCCGGTTGTGCAATGGGCGTGCCGGCCGGGTCGGCCTGTTTGCCGCCCACGTCGTGCACCTGCAGACCCAGAAAATGCCCCAGGCCGTGGGGAAAGAAGACGTTGGTCAGGCCGCTGTCCGCGGCTGTCTGGCCATCCACGGTGATGAGGTCAAAGTCGCGCAGAATATCGCCGATGAACCGGTGCGCTGTTTCGTGCAGCGCCACGTAGGACTGACCAGCCACGGCCTTGGCCACCAGTTTCTGCTGGGCCGCATCCAGGGCTTCAATCAGGTCATCAAAAGGCGATTCGGTCCAGGCATAGGTACGCGTGATGTCGGCCGCATAGCCGTGACTCTGGGCGCCGGCATCGATGAGAAAGGAGTGGCGGGCAAAATCCGGCAAAGGCTCGCGCAACAACTGCTGGTAATGCAACACCGCGCCATTCTGGTTCTGGGCCACGATGTTGCCATAAGGCAGTTCGGCTTCGGTGTGACCGGCCGCTCGCAGGTAATCCAGGTGCGTTTCAAATTCGCTTTTGCCGGCATAGAAAGCGTCTTTGGCGGCCCGGTGGCCGCGCAGGGCGCGTTTGTTGGCCTGCAGAATCTGTTCCACCTCGTAACCCGTCTTGTAAGATCGGCCCCAGTGCAAGGGATTCAACAAGGCCGCTGGATTGGTGTGGTTGGCGGCCATGGGCGAGGCTTCGGGCTGGCCAATGAACGCATGTCGGGCCAGGTTGGCAAAGCGGGGCAGTTGGCTGTCATCGGCAAAGGGGCGGATATCAAATGCTTCCACCCATTCGCCAGTGGGCGCTTCGGGCACGGAATGCCAGTAATCGCGGGGCTGATACAGGTAGAGCACGGGTTTTTTGCCCGGCTGGTAGTGCAGGTAGCTGTGTGGATAGCTGGCCGCTTCGGGCACCCACCAGGCAAAATGCGGGTTGGGCCGGTAAGGCCAGGGCATGTCGTCGAGAAAATAGTTTTCCGGCCGGTTGGCATAAATCACCACGCCGTCATGGCCACTGGCGGCCAGGGCCTTGTCGCTGTGTTCCTTGACATGATCCAGGTGTTGCATAAACATGGGCAAAGCTCCGGTGGTTTGGCGACGACACAGGCGCGGAATAAAGCGCCCTCAGGGCTGAGATTGTACCACTGGCCGGGCCAGTTTCGCCGCCTGCGCCGACAGGCTATAATGCGCCGCATGAGCCAGGAATCACCAAGCAAAAAAAACCCGCATGAAGCCCCGGGCCAACGCCTGCTGCGTTTGTGGAATACTGCCCGTACCAAGCCGCTGGGCAAACAACTGTTCAGCCGCATGCTGGGCCGGATGGTACCGTATTCGGGCAGCGTCAAGGCAGTGGTGGAAGTGCTTGAGCCGGGTTATGCAAAAATCACCGTCAAGGATCGCCGCTCCATCCGCAACCATTTGCGCAGTGTGCACGCGGTGGCGCTGATCAACATTGGCGAACTGGTGAGCGGACTGGCTATGCTGGTGGGCTTGCCCGAAGGGATTCGTGGCATCGTGACACACCTGGAGGCGGACTACCACAAAAAAGCCAAGGGCACCCTGACCGCCGAATGCCACACGGACATACCCGCGGTGGGCACCGAGCCGGTGGAATATCCGGTGGAGGCCAAAATCTTCAACGCTGCCGGGGAACATGTGACCACGGTGCGGGCGGTGTGGCATTTGTCTCCCTAGGAAAGCTCTGATTGAATCGTGAACTCGCTTCTCACACCCGAAATGTCCGATAACTGCAATGAAGTCCTGGCAGCGCCACCTTTTCCGTTCAGGCACAATAACAAAACCACCAAAAAACGAATCACGACTGGGGACAACCAATGAACACCTTGCAATCCTATGCCAAAGGCCAGTGGCACACCGCCACGGCGGGTTTTCGTCAATGCCATCACGCCATCACCGGCGAACCCATTGCCCGCATTTCCTCCCAGGGGCTGGATTTTGCCGGCATGCTGGACTACGCCAAGGAAAAAGGCGGCCCGGCCCTGCGCGCCATGACCTTTCACGAACGGGCCACCATGCTCAAGGAGCTGGCCATCGAGCTGCTGGCACATAAAAAGGAATTCTACGACCTGTCCTGGGCCACCGGCGCCACCAAAGTGGATTCCTGGATCGACATTGAAGGCGGCATTGGCACCCTGTTTGTGTACGCCGGCAAGGGCCGTCGCGAGATGCCGGATCACACACTGTATATTGACGGTAATCCCGAGCACATCAGCAAAGGCGGCAGTTTTCTGGGCCAGCATATCTGCTCGTCCCTGCGCGGAGTCGGGGTGCACATCAATGCCTTCAACTTTCCCGTCTGGGGGATGCTGGAAAAACTCGGCCCGACCCTGCTGGCTGGCGTGCCGGCCATTGTCAAACCGGCCTCCAATACCGCCTACCTGACCGAGCTGGTTTTCCGCCGCATGGTGGAATCCGGCATCCTGCCCGAAGGGGCCGTGCAGCTCATTTGCGGCAGCACGGGTGATTTGTTCGAGCACTTGGGTTGCCAGGACGTGGTGGCCTTTACCGGTTCGGCCAGCACCGGCAAAATGCTCAAAAGCCACCCCAAAGTGCTGGAAAATTCCGTGCGTTTCACCATGGAGGCCGACAGCCTGAACTGTTCCGTGCTGATGCCTGATGCGGTGCCCGGCACGCCGGAATTCGACCTCTACGTGAAGGAAGTCGTTAATGAAATGACCACCAAATGCGGTCAGAAGTGTACCGCCATTCGCCGCGCCATTGTGCCGCGAGAGCTGATGCCGGCGGTGGCCGATGCCGTGGCCGAACGGTTGGGCAAAGTCACCATTGGCGACCCGCAGGCCGAAGGCGTGCGCATGGGCGCGCTGGCCTCGCACGCCCAGCGGGAGGAAGTGCGCCAGCGGGTGGCCGAACTCTCGCAGTGTTGCGATGTGCTGTATGGCGACCCGGACACGGTGCAGGTCACCGGCGCCGATGCCGAAGCCGGGGCATTTATGTCTCCCATACTGCTGGCCTGCGATCAGCCAGTGGAAAAAGGCTCGGTGCACGACATCGAAGCCTTTGGCCCGGTGAGCACACTGATGCCCTATGACAGCCTGGAACAGGCGGCAACACTGGCCAACATGGGGCAGGGTTCGCTGGTGGGTTCCATTTTTGGCGCCGATGATGCCAGCATGGCCGAGCTGGTCAATCTCACCGCCAGCCATCACGGTCGCCTGGTGCTCATCAACCGCGATTCGGCCCGCGAATCCACCGGTCACGGTTCGCCCCTGCCCCACCTGACCCACGGTGGGCCCGGGCGAGCCGGTGGTGGAGAGGAAATGGGCGGCGTGCGTGGCGTGCTGCATTACATGCAACGCACGGCCCTGCAGGGTTCGCCCACCACCTTGTCGCACATTTGTCAGAAATACCTGCCGAAGGCCAAAACCTTTGCCGGTCCCGAACATCCCTTCAGGCGTCACTTTGAAGATCTGAAAATAGGCGAAACCCTCATCGCCGGGCCGCGCACGGTGACGTTGGAAGACATTGAGCGTTTTGCCGACCTCAGCGGCGATCATTTTTACGCCCATATGGACGAAGCCGCGGCTGCCGCCAACCCGTTTTTTGAAGGCCGCGTGGCGCACGGTTATTTTGTCGTTTCCATGGCCGCCGGTTTATTTGTGCAGCCAGACCCCGGCCCGGTGCTGGCCAATTACGGCCTGGATGACCTGCGCTTTGTGGAGCCGGTTTATCCCGGCGATGACCTGACGGTGCGCCTGACCTGCAAGCAGAAATCCTACCGCCGGGGCAAGGGTTACGGAGAGGTGCGCTGGGACGTGGAAGTGACCAACCAGGACAGCGAAACCGTGGCCCAGTACGACATCCTGACGCTGGTGGCCTCGAAAAACGAAGCGGTGGTGCCACCGGAGAAGAAAGAGCAGAAAAAGCGCTTCAAGAAACCGGCATGACAGGCAGAAAGACCGACCTGAGAGCCAGTCAGCGACTGGCCCGGTGGCTGTTGGCCCGGCGCGGTTGGCAATTGGATGATAAATTGCCCCCAGTGGATTCCTACGTCATTATCGCCGCGCCCCACACCAGTAACTGGGACTTTCCCATTGGCATTCTGGCCAAATGGGCGCTGGGGCTGGAATTCAAGTGGCTGGGCAAACACACCCTTTTTCGCTGGCCTTATGGCTGGTTGTTCCGGGCACTGGGTGGTATTCCGGTGTATCGCCATCGGCGCGAGAACCTCAGCGAGCAGATGGCCAGTTATTTTCAGCGCCATCCCGGCACGGTACTGGCCCTGACCCCAGAGGGCACACGTTCTTACAGCAGCCACTGGAAAAGCGGCTTTTATCACATTGCCCAACGCGCTGGCGTGCCGGTGGCCCTGGGTCATCTGGATTACGGCCGCAAACGGGTGGGCATCGGCGCTTATATCGAACTGAGTGGTGATCGGGACGAAGACATGCAGAAAATCGCCGACTACTATGCGGATATCACAGGCAAATACCCGGAAAAACAGGGCCCGGTGCGCTTGCGCTAAAAACAGCTTATTCGTAATGGGTCCACAAACGCAGCACCTTGACAGTCCTTTGTTCTTCAATGACCTGATAAACCAGCCGGTGTTGAAGGTTGATCCGACGGGAATAGGTGCCAGTCAGGTCTCCGACCAGGGCTTTATACGGCGGGTATTCCTGGAAAGGGTCCGAAGCAAGGATGTCGAGTAGTTTTTGCGCTTTGGGCTTCAGGCCGGATGCTGCCAGTTTTTTCGCGTCCTTTTGAGCCTGGCGGGTAAAAACCACACGCCAACTCACCAGTCCAGCTTCTCATCACAGGCGGAAACCGGTGTGTGCTTGCCCTGATGGATTGACTCGCGCATGCCAGGGACTGAAAGCAGATAGAGGGTTTCTTTAATGGCTTCCCAGTCGGATTCTGAAACCAGCACCGCATTGGCACGCTTGCCGGTAATGAGAATGGGCTGATGGGTTTCTGCGGCTTCGTCAATAAGCCCGTAAAGTCGGGCACGGGCTTCGGTGACTTTCAGGGTTGTCATGGTCGCTCTCCGTAATACGATCACTATCGTACGCAAAAACGTCCGCCACCGCAATCCCTTCCGGAGAACTTACTGCCAATTGAAAAGGCCGGCAATGCCGGCCCTTGTTACCTTTAACCTGGCAATCCTGCTTTTTCCGATCAGCCAAGCCCGGCGCGGGTGGCTTCCAGTTCCGCCTTGAGCTCGGCCGGAACGCGATCGCCGTATTCGGCCAGAAAGGCATCAATATCGGCCACCTCTTTTTGCCAGCCCTCGGTGTCCACGGCAAACAGTGCTTGCAGGGTTTCAGGGTCCATGTCCAGCCCCTGTGTGTTCAGGTCGCCAGCTTTGGGCATGTTGCCGATGGGCGTTTCCTCGGCATCCACCTCGCCTTCAATGCGTTTGACGATCCATTCCAGCACGCGCATGTTGTCGCCAAACCCTGGCCACATGAACTGGCCGTCTGCATCCTTGCGGAACCAGTTGACGGTAAAAACCTTTGGCAGCTTGTCGGCCTTGTCCTGCATGCTGACCCAGTGTTTCCAGTAATCGCCAAAGTGATAACCGCAAAACGGTTTCATGGCCATGGGGTCGCGACGCACCACGCCCACCGCACCGGTGGCCGCGGCCGTGGTTTCCGAAGCCACGGTGGCGCCCATGAGTACGCCGTGATCCCAGTTGCGGGCTTCATTCACCAACGGCACCAGCGAGGCACGACGGCCACCGAAAATGATGGCGTCAATGGGAACGCCTTGCGGGTCTTCGGCTTTTTCCGAGTAACTGGGGCAGCGGTTCAACGCCACGGTAAAGCGTGAGTTAGGGTGGGCCGCCGGGCCGTTGGCCGGGTCATAAGGCTGGCTTTTCCAGTCGGTGACTGGCGTCTGTTCGTCCTTGCCTTCCCACCACGGTTCGTTATTTTCGGTTACGGCCACATTGGTAAAAATGGCGTCTTTATCGAGCATGGCCAAAGCGTTGGGGTTGGTTTTGGCCGAGGTGCCCGGTGCCACGCCAAAGAAACCGGCTTCGGGATTGATGGCCCACAGGCGGCCGTCTTCGCCCGGGCGCATCCAGCAAATGTCATCCCCCACGGTGGTGATTTCCCAGCCTTTGTATTCTTCGGGCGGAATCAGCATGGCCAGGTTGGTCTTACCACAGGCGGAAGGAAAAGCCGCGGCCACGTGATATTGTCTGCCCTCGGGGCTTTTCAGGCCAAGAATCAGCATGTGTTCGGCCAGCCAGCCTTCGTTGCGCGCCTGGTGAGAGGCAATTCGCAAAGCGTGGCATTTTTTGCCCAGTAGCGCGTTACCGCCATAGCCGGAACCGTAACTCTTGATGGTGAGTTCTTCGGGGAAATGCATGATAAAACGCCGTTCCGGGTCCAGTTCGCCCACCGAATGCAGGCCCTTGACGAAATCACCGCCTTCGCGCTCGATACGCTGCAGGGCCGGGGTGCCCATGCGGGTCATCAGGCGCATGTTCTGCACCACATAAGGGCTGTCGGTGATTTCCACACCGCAACGCGACAAAGGAGAATCAATGGGGCCCATGCAGTAAGGAACCACGTACAGGGTGCGGCCCTGCATGCAGCCATCGAACAGGGTATCCAGCTTGGCGTGGGCCTTGGCCGGGTCCATCCAGTGGTTATTGGGGCCGGCATCGTCTTCGTTTTCGGTGCAGATAAACGTCAGGTGCTCGACTCGTGCCACGTCTTGTGGGTCCGAGCGGTGCAGGTAGCAACCCGGGTGGGTTTCCTGATTCAGTTCAATAAAATCGCCTTTATCCAACATGAGCCGGGTCAGCTGATCGGCTTCTTCGGCACTGCCGGTGCACCAGTGGATAGCGTCCGGACGGGTTAAACGGGCAACTTCTTCGACCCAGCGGGCCAGTTCTGGATGGGTGGTGGACATGATGGATCCCGTAACGTGAGAAAAGGGCGGAAAAACTGGCCGCAACCTTACTCCCGACGGGTTGAAAAATCAACCCAAAAATGCCCCACACAAAGCATGATGTGGGTGTTAAGAGAAGAAGTGAATAAGAGTTAATAGAGGGTATATCCAGCTGGCACCATTTCACTGTGGGACAGGATGTTTTCTGCTGAGATGAGTTGGTAATCGCCGATGCAGTCAAGTATGATTGAGAATACTTAATTACCTTAGGTGCGAGGTTTGTGATGACCGATCCAATACTTTTACTGTTTTTGCGCGTTGCTATTTCTTTGGCGTTTATCTATTTCCTTGTGGTCTACCTGTTGCGTCTGGTTCGGACGCTGGAAGACATGGCCAGCAGCTTGAGAATTCTGGCCAACAGGCCGAAAACCCTTGAAGAAACCCGTGTACTTCGAAAGTCAAGGGGTCTGGACGAAAGTGGATGACTATGGCTTTCTAAGGAAGCTCTGATCGAATCGTGAACTCGCTTCTCACACCTGAAATGTCCGATAACTGCGTTGAAGTCCTTGCGAATAGCCCGCTATTGGCTGCGAACTTCGCCTTGTTCTCGAACTTTTCCGGCATAACCTGCTTCGTCCAGATTCAATCAGAGCTTCCCTAATAAAATCGACAAGCGTTTTATGAACTGGCTATGCGGGGGCGAAAGAGGGTCAGGAGTTTGCTGACTCGATTTGATCTGGAATGGTCGGCATCAGTTGTTCGGCCACGTACTGGGCATATTCCTCAATAGCTTCGCTGTCCTGCAGTCGGCCGTGCAGCGTTTTGGCCATGTGCAAATACCCCACATAGACCGAGTAGGCCAGCAAGGCTTGCTTGCGCGCGCGGTCGGGGTCATAACCCAGGTCGCGATAGGCCTGCTGCAGGTGCCCCAGCCGTTCGACGGTGATTTCCTTCAGTGTTTTGGCCACCACCGGGTGTTGGCGATCGGCCAGCAAGGTGCTGTAGATCAGGTGCGATCGCAAAGGCTGGGCGCTGAGGTTGAACCAGGCTTTAAGGCGTTTTAACGGATCGTCAATGGACAGGATTTCCCGCTCGATGATTCGCTGGTCAGAGGCTCGCCAGCGTTTCAGGGCTGCTTTCAGTAAATCCAGCCGGTTGGAAAAATGCCAGTAAAAACTGCCTTTGGTGACGCCCAGCAGTTTCGCCAGCGGCTCCACCGCCACCTGGGAAATGCCCTGATGGGCAATGACATCCAGCGCGGCTTCTTCCCAGTCTGCTGTGGACAGGGACTTTTTGCGCTTTTCCTGGCTGTTTTCCGGCGCTTTGGTGGCTTTTTGGCTGTTTGGCATGGTTCGTGCTGTCAGTTATCGGCTGTGCTGCGGGTCAGTAT
>WGBZ01000219.1 GCA_015494035.1 Lysobacterales bacterium
GGGAAGCTCTGATTGAATCTGGCGCGAGCAGATTGGAGTGCAAAATTGTTCAGTTCAAGGCGCAAACCGCACGTAATAGCAAGGCTATTGCGAAGGTTTGCAACACAGAAATGAACGATTTTACGCCACAAGATGCCGTGTCACGATTCGATCAGAGGTTCCCTAGCCAAAACCGGGGCTGGCACGCAACCAGCCCCGAAAAAGGCGATGAAAAATGCGTTAAAACTACAGCTCAAAGCCGTGTTTGAAGATCAGATCGGTGACGGCGGTGCAGCCTTGCACAGTCACATCATCAAGGTACCAGCCTTCACGGGACACCGAGCCATCCGAACCCAGGCGGAAACGAAACTGAACTGTCTGGCCAGCCCAGGTGTCCAGGTCCACCACAGATTTGAGCCAATCTTGTGGATCTCCGCACCACCCTTCCAGACCACCCAGGCCCTGTACCGCCCCGTCGTAAGGATCGGTCAGTAATTTATCCGTGGTCACCGGCGTCCAGCTGGCGCCACTGTCGGTGGAGATTTCCAGCAAACCGCCATCCCAGCACCCGCCGCTACTGCGCGATTCCAGGGTCTGCCGGTTCCAGAACTGCAAGGTCAGGGGTGACTGTCCCAGTGGCAGGGTGACAGCCGGTGTGACCAGTTGCTGATCACTGGGGCTGGGTGGATCATCGGCGTGCCAGGAGAAACTGCCGGAATGCACCTGCGCGGTTGATTGCGCCCAGGTGTCGCCGCTGCCACTACTGCTCCAGCCCGTCGCTCCGGTTTCGAAATCTTCGCTGAAATGATTGACTGCAGCGGTGCCCGTGCCGCAATCCCCCGGCGCCGGCTGCGTGGTGAAGGAATGCACTGGCGAGGCCACAGCACCGCAGGCATTGGCCGGGCTGACGGCCCAGTAGTAAACCGTGTCGGTGTCCAGATCCACGTTGACGGCCACTGAATTGCCGGTGACGGTGGCAGAAAAGACCACATTGTTAAGGGCTGGATCAGTGGCCACAACCACGTCGAAGGTCTCAGCGCCATCGGCTGACCATTGCAGGGCCGGGCGGATGTCCTGATTCAACGCCCCGTCAACCGGAGCTATGAGCTGCAGGTTGGTGGGTGGCGAATCAAAAACAGACAGCTCCAGGTTCAGGCTCTTGTTGGTCGCCCCAGTGGCGCTGCCATCAACGGAAAACGGATAAACGCCCGGGGTGACGCCAGAAAAATTGCCCAGGGTCAAGGTCGTGGCGCCGGGCAAAGGCGTGACCGGATTAAGGCTATAACTTTCGCTCACCCCGGCGGGCAAGCCACTGCTGACCAGCGTGACCGGAGAATCAAAGTTGCTGATGGAACCCACCTGAATGGGATAGGCGGCACTGGAACCACTGATTGTGGTGCAGACCGAGGCCCCCGGCTGCAATGTGCTGAGGTAAAAACCCGGATCCCCGCATTCGTTAAATTTGAACGCGCCAATGCGTAATTGCCAATCCCTGGAAGACGTGACCGGCACGTATTCGCTCACAAACCAGAAAGTACAATCATCGACAGGGTCAATATTCAGGGAGGAATAATCTCCCCACCGGTTGGCCCCGGTCTGGGAGCCGGTGCCTTCCACAATCACGCCTTCCCCCTGCGTCATCTGCCCCAACGGGTCGGAAACCAGCCGCCCAGTGTAACGCAGGCCCGGGTAAATGGTGGCGGAACTGGCGCTGTAGGCTAGGGCGATATTGCCTTCGGCATCCATGGCGGCCGAACCCATCCAGCGGTGAATGCCATCGCTTAGGCCCGGCGCAAAGGTGCCTTCCTGATAGATGACCGGATTGCTGGCCGGACTGCGGATTTCCCACCAGCGTATGCCGCCAATGCTGGGGGAACTGGCCGCTTCCACCGATTGGTTAGTGACCAGCGATTCGTGACTGCCAAAGTTTCGATACGCCAGGCGAAACAAGGGACGCTGCCGGTAAGATTGAATATCCAGGCCATTGCTGGTGTCTTTCTGCGGAATGCAATCCCGGCCGGAACAGTCATCAAAAATGGTGTCGTAAGCAGCGATGGGCAACGTGTCGGTAAGCATGAAGCTGGAATTTGCTGGTGTGCTGAAATCGGCCACGAATTTCCACAACGTTAAGGCATCAGCCGGGGCATTTTTTGGCCCGCCATCGTCCATGCTGCCGACAAAATACTGTGGACTACCAGCCGGTGGCAAGATGTTGCCATCAATGTCTGCTGGCAACAGCCCGTCGCCAGTGTTGAATGGCGTTGTGCCAGGAGGCACCACAAAGGAAATCACCTGGGCAGAGGGGTTTCCGGCCATAAATGCATTGATCTCCAGCGCATAGGCACCGATGCCGGAGAAAGAGTTGTTGGTGAATTCGCGTGTGCTGATGTAAATGGCGTCGCTCCAGATGCCATATTTGGGGTAGTCGGGAAAGGCATTACCGGTGGAAATGGCCCAGCGGTAATAGGCCCCGGTGGGGTCCGGCGTTTGAGAAATGGCCACGCAGTTGTAGAAAGGCGGGCCGGAGTTGGGCGAGGTAAACTGGGACAGAATCCAGCGGTCATGAAACTGGTCATACAACACAATGGGGTCACCGGCATTATCGATCTCGCAGTCGCCCCCAAAACCGCTCCACAAGGTATTGTTGGCGGCCGGGCCAAACACCGAATTACCGGATTTATCGTAAATCTCGAACGAAAGGTTACTCATGGCCACGTAATGATTTGGCCCCACATCTCCCACCGGGTCCGGTGGCGCCACGCCTGACAGATTTGGCAGGCCATCAAAACTCACCACTGGTGCCGGAATCCGCGTGGCCCCGTCCGGTGCATTGTCCAGGCTGCCCTGCACCACCGGATCATTGTCCTGCCCACCGCCTGCGGATGAGTTAACCGGGCCTGGATCCCGGATCAGCCCACCTCGATAGCCCATCGGTGGTACCGGTTTTGGCGTCATCAGCCTTAATGGTAGGGAGATATCGAAGCGTTCAATACGTACGTCGGTACGCAGGATGCCAACACCCACGGATGGGGTTTTTGATGCGGCTGTGGCGCTGGATTCCTTGGCTTTCTTGACTTCCTTGAATTCCCTGGCTTCCTCGGCCAAGGCCAGGGCGGTGGTAAAAACCACTAAACCCACTGTCGCAAGAACGCGAGTCACACGGACAAGTTTATTCATCTCTCCCCCTTTTTCTATAAAACCCCGATATTTACTCCTCTGTTGGCCCCATTGCAAGCAAAACCGGTATAAAAAACCGGCGCCATGTGGCGCCGGGATTAACGGTTTGTTTTGCCTGAGCTTCCCTAGGGAAGCTCAGATTGAAACGTGAACTCGCTTCTCACGCATGGAATGTCCGATAACTGCGTTGAAGCCCTTGCCAATAGCCCGCTATTGGCTGCGAACTTCGCTTTGTTCTCGAACATTTCCGACACAACCTGCTTCGTCCAGATTCAATCGACGCTTTCCTAAACGGTCGCCAGGTCGCCTTTTTCCTGCAACCATTGCTTGCGGTCACCTGCCCGCTTTTTGGCCAGTAACATGTCCATGATCTGATGGGTGTGGTGTTCATCATCCAGCGTCAACTGCACCAGACGGCGGGTGTCCGGGTCAATGGTGGATTCGCGTAATTGGGACGGATTCATTTCACCCAGGCCTTTGAATCGCGTGACCGAAACCTTGCCCTTGGTGCCCTCTCGGCGGATTTTTTCCAGAATCTGGTCCCGTTCGGAATCATCCAGGGCATAAAACTTCTGTTTACCCACGTCTATCCGGAAC
>WGBZ01000220.1 GCA_015494035.1 Lysobacterales bacterium
CCACCCGCAGTCAGGTGGTGGCCTTTATTGCCACCGTGCTGGTGCTGTTACTGCTGATACTGCCCGGATTTTCCAGTTTTTCGCCTGCTGTTTTGAACACGTCCTTGCTGGCTGACAGTTTTCTGGGCGAGCTGGTCCGTTCGGTGGGTTTTCTGGCGCACTATGACCGCCTCAGCGAAGGCATTGTGAATGTGGCTGATGGACTCTATTTCATCGGCACCATGGCCGTGTTCCTTTATGCCACCGGTCTCATGCTTGAATGGAAAAAGAGCCACGCTACATGAACCGCAATAGTGCCCCATCACCGCTGGCCAGCCTCATCTGGCTGGCGCTCATCTATGTCTTGTTTGCCTGGTTTGTGAGCCATTCTCCGGCGCTGAACCGCTTGCGCTGGGACATGACCCAAGACCGCCTTTTTACCCTGGACCCGGGCACACGAAAGATTTTGGAGCGCATCGAAGAGCCCATTCAACTGCGTCTGTTTTTTTCACCGGAAATTGCCCAGCGCTACCCGGCTTTGCGGGCCTACAAGGAACGGGTCGATAAGTTGCTGGGTGAAATGCAGCTTTACAGCCACGGCCATTTGCAGGTGCGCTGGCTGCAACCGAGGCCATTTTCGCGCGAAGAAGACCTGGCTTTTGCCCATGGCTTGCGGCCCATGCCGAAAACCGGGCCAGGCCAGGCGCTTTTTTTTGGCATCAGTGGCACCAATGGCCTGGACGGGCTGGAAACACTGCCTTTTCTGAGTCCAGAACAGGAGCCCTTTCTGGAATACCACCTGGCGCGGCTTATTTATCGTTTGCTGGATAACAGCCCGCGGCAAGTGGCGCTCATCAGCCAGTTGCCCGATTCCACGCTCTGGAATCGGGACGATGCATTTGGCATGGGCGTGGCCCTGTATCCCCTGCGGCACAGCCTGCAGACCCGTCGCCTGAAGCTGCCACTGGGCGACATTTCCCCGGAAACCGATCTGCTGTTGCTGTTGCATCCACCGTCGCTGGATGCTGCTTCCGTGGCCGCTATCCGCCGTTACCTGGCGACGGGTGGAAAAATGGCCGTTTTTGTGGATCCCCTGTTGATTGCTCCGGCGCCGTTGTCCCTGCCGACCCAATCTGACCTGGCGGGCCTGAAAGCCATGCTGGGGTTCTCACTGGCTAGGCAACAGGTGTTGGTGGACCCGGCACTGGCGGCGGATTCAGATTTGAAACGCGATGTGGACAAGGGCATTCCCGCAGAAGCTGAAACCACGCCCCCGGTGTTGCTGACCGTCCACGGACAGGCCATCAACCGGGACGACATCCTGACGCGCGATCTGAAGCGAATCAACCTGGTCGCCGCCGGCGGCCTGATGCCAAAAAAGGATGGGCACGGTCAGCCGCAGCGTGTGCTATGGCATAGCAGTGATCGCGCCAGGCTGATTCAGCGGCAGCAACTGGCCCAGCTGGATGCGACCCACTGGCAGGCCCAAGCCGGCGATGCACCACTGAATTCACAGCCTTATGCCCTCGCTGTGCGACTGACACCAGCGGTGACCGCGTCCCGCCCCGCCAGCACAGGGAACCAGAACGCCGCAGCGGACATCATAGCGGATGACCGCCAGCCCACCGTGGTGCCAGGCTCAGTGGTGCTGGTGGCAGACACAGACCTGCTGCTGAACCACACCTGGACACGGCGTTCGGTAGACAATGGCCAGAGCGTTTACCTGGCCTTTGCCGACAACGGCACGTTTTTTCATCACCTGCTGGACCACCTCAGCAGCAGCCCGGATTTGATCGCCATACCGCCACGCCATCATGCGGATCGGCCATTTACCCGGGTGGCGCGCTTGCGCCAGCGTTCGGAAAAGAAATTCCACCAGACCGAGCAACGACTCATTGCCCAGTTGCGCGAAACCGAACGGGTGCTCAATCAGTGGCAGCAAAACAAGGACCCGCAGGACAAGTTGATTCTGACGCCAGAGCAGCAGCAGGAACTGCAGCGTTTTCGCCAGATCAAGCTGGATATTCGCGAAAAATTGCGCGCGGTGCGGCGTGATTTTGATCAGGACGTGGCCGCCCTCGGTCGAATAGTGCTGGTTTTCAATCTGCTGCTGGTGCCCATTGGGTTGGCTTTGGTGGGCTTGATCAGTTGGCGTTGGCGGCGTCATCGCTGGCGCAAATCCCGGCGAGCCGATAATGACAGGCCGGGTGAAGCATGAACCGGTTCCTAAACAGCGGTTTTTTTCGGCTTCATCCCCGGCAATGGGTGCTGGCGGGGCTGGCCACCGTGCTATTGTTACTGGTGATATTTGCCACCGAGCGGGACGACCGGCCCTTGAGCGAGGAGCATAGCTGGTTTTTGCCCCGATTACGTGCCGATACCAGTGCCCTGGACAAGGTGGTGCTGTGGTCGTCCAAAGGCAAGCTGACGCTGGAAAAGAAAAACAACCAGTGGGTCTTGCCGCAAAAAGACAATTACCCGGCGGACTTGCGTGCCGTGGTGGAATTCATCCTGCCCTTGCGGGAAATGAAAACGCTGGAAAAAAAGACCGCGCAGCCGGCCTTGTTGCCCCAACTGGGGCTGGATGAGCAACAGGGCACGCACGTTATCCTGATGGCCGGGGACACCATGCTGGGGGATTTCGTGCTCGGCAAGACCTCCCGCCATGGTCAGGGTGGCTTTGTGCGGCGGGCTACGGAAAGTCAGGCCTGGCTGGTCAATAAAATGCTGTTTGCGCCCCTGAGTCCGTTACCGTGGCTGAACCGGAAAGTGCTGGATGTGGCGCCGGACTCACTGCTGGCCATTCGGGTCACTGCCAGTGATCAGCCGCCTGAAACCCGTCGTCTGGTCTCTGGCAAACAGACACAGGAACCCACGCAATCCGCGGCAGATCATGCGCCTGCAAAAAGCGACATCAAGCCCGCCCAGGCACTCTGGCAAACGGCGCTGCGCAAGGCCCTCAGCCCCTTGTTGTTTGAAGACGTGAAAGCGCGGCCCGATGGCCCCTTGCGGCCGGAATTCACCTCGGATGTGCAAACAGCCGATGGCCTGATTTACCATTTCGATCATTTTCGCGATGGGGCGCAGTGGTGGACGGCCATGCGCGTGCAAGCCGTTGCGGACCGGCCCGGTGTCGACAGCCGGGCTTTGTCGCCGAAACGCCGCCAGCAGTTGGCAGTGATGAATGCCCAGTGGCGTCCCTGGCTGTATCGCTTGCCCGCTGCCAGCCTGCAGGCCATTAGTCTGGGCAGAATCGGCAATGGGACAGAACAGTCAGCGCAGGAATGAAACACCGGCTTTTTTTCGGTCCCCGTTTTATTTAGGGAAGCTCTGATCGAATCGTGACACGCCATCTTGTGGTGTAAAATCGTCCATTTCTGCGTTGCAAACCTTCGCAATAGCTGGCTATTACGTGCGGTTTGCGCCTTGAACTGAACAATTTTACACTCCAATCCGCTCGCACCAGATTCAATCAGAGGTTCCTTTACATACTCAACCCCGTGGCACAAATTGTTGTGTGCTAACAGCAAAGGAGAAAACCCATGAACAACTCCAACCGACGATACATGCAGGACAGCCTGCTTTTGCCGGCCGTACTCATGACCCTCGCCGCCATCTACGGCCTTTCTGCCGTGGTACTGGCGGCCATGGGCAATCACGTCTTCGGCTTTGCCCCTGGCACGCCCGCTTACAGCCTGTTTGCCAATGCCTTGATGTTTCAGTTCCTGCACGCGGTGGTGATGCTGTGGTTGGCGGTGCAATTGAAAACACCGGATTTCTGGCTCAAATCCGCCGGTATCAGCTTTGCCCTGGGCATTCTGCTGTTTTGTGGCGGCATTTACCTGTTGCTGTTTGTGGGCAAAACGGCCTTGTCCATCATCACGCCCATTGGCGGCAGCTTGCTTATTCTGGGCTGGCTTAATCTCACGGTCTACGGCTTCCGTTACCTGAAGCAGAAATAACACCGTGCGGCCGTTTCGCCAGGGAAGCTCTGATTGAATCTGGACGAAGCAGATTATGCCGGAAATGTTCGAGAACAAGGCGAAGTTCGCAGCCAATAGCAAGCTATTGGTAATGACTTCAACGCAGTTATCAGACATTTCAGGTGTGAGAAGCGAGTTCACGATTCAATCAGAGCATCCCCAGGTAAAGAGTACCAAGATGGTTCTATATTTTTGCTATAATGGCCGGCATGTTGAAAGTCTCGCGTTTAACCGATTACGCCACGGCCATTTTGCTGACACTGCTCAGGCACGACCGCGTGTGTTCGGCCGAAGAAGTGGCCTCGCAACTGGGCCTGGAAGTGCCCACCTGTGCCAAGGTGCTCAAGTTACTGACTCGCGCCGGCTTGCTGGTATCCACCCGCGGCGCCCGCGGGGGCTATCAGCTGGCCAGAACGCCTGAGGCCATTTCGGTGTATGACGTGCTGCATGCCATCGAGGGTGGTACGGCGCTGACCGAATGTGCCCGCGAGGACAGCCGCTGTGAATGGCAGACCGATTGTGGACAACGCAGCGCCTGGCAACACATTAACGCCTCCATTCGCGATACCCTGTTGAACATTTCCCTGGCCAGCCTGCAGCAACTGGCCCAATTGCCGTTGCCGGGGGTGGACAAATCCCGGCCGGATTTGCCACTGGTTATCAAGTAAACGGTCGAGCAAGGCTTGAAAAACCACTGATACACACCCAAGAGTGAATCATGAACGAAGAAACCACCATTGAAAACACCACCACCGACAAGCTGTCTCAGCAGGACGAAGCGGTGCAAAAGCGCGTGCGCGAAACCTACAAGGAAGGGTTTTACACTGACATTGAATCCGACAGCCTGCCGCCGGGTTTGAATGAAGACGTGATCCGAGCCATTTCGGCCAGAAAGAACGAGCCGGACTGGTTGCTGGAATGGCGCCTGGCTGCGTACCGGAAATGGCTGAAAATGGAACACCCCAACTGGGCCAAACTGGATATTCCGCCCATCGACTTCCAGTCTATTTCCTATTTTTCCGCCCCCAAGTCCTCCAAAAATGCGCCCAAGAGCCTGGATGAGGTGGACCCCAAATTGCTGGAAACCTACGACAAGCTGGGCGTGCCGCTGCATGAGCGCGAGCGCCTGGCGGGCGTGGCGGTGGACGTGGTTTTTGACTCGGTCTCGGTGGCCACCACCTTTAAGGGAACAACTGGAAAAAGTCGGTGTGA
>WGBZ01000221.1 GCA_015494035.1 Lysobacterales bacterium
GCCCACCACCAGCATCGATGATGGACCACCCAGTGATCAGCCACCAAACATTGATATTATTGGCGTTGCCATCGGGCCAACCAACAGTGCCGTAATGGTCCGTACGGACCGGCGCACCATTAATCGCTATTTCACCGGCGAACAAATCAACGGCTGGACCGTTGAAGAAATCAAGGCCGATACCGTCACCGTTAAACGCAACGGTGATCGATGGCAATTACCCGTCGGGGTCTCCAACTAGCGCGCGTTTAGCGTTATCAGGGTGCAACCGTCCGCACGGCAAAGTTGGTCGCGCCGCGGACAACCCCTGCCGTATCCTTGAAGCGTACAAACACACGGTTGTTCGCCGGATCAAACGGGATGTCCCCGGTGGCATTGGCAAATACGGAAAAGGTTCTGGTTTCCCCATTCACCGAGGTAATGGTCAGCTCGGACACCGGATTGGCCAGACAGGCCGCCGTGGCCGGATCGGTTTCACAAACAAACAGCGATACCGCCAGGCCCTTACCGCCATCATCTGCACTCAGTTTCAGGATGCCGTCACCGCCAAGCGCCGATGTGGCAATAGAAGCGGCCGCTGCACCGGACGTGCCTTGCATGGACAATACCCCATCACCACTGGACGTCAGACCAATGGCCAGCATATCCGGAGGGGTTACCTCGGCGGCAGACAGCACAAAGCTGTTCACACCGGTGGTCACATTAGAGGATGTCCCCTCGTCACATTGGGCCTGAATGCCCAGCTCCTGCTGGTTCATGACCTGTGACGGGGTGATGGCAAAGACAAAGTTTTGCGAAGCCCCGGCAGCAATGGTGGCCGGCGTATTGGGTGATCCTACCGCCGCATTGGCCGCATCGGTTTTCTGATAGGTGAAGCCACCTTTAAACGCGCCCGGGCTGAGCGAGATAAAGCAATTGGTACCATCGACCGTACCGGCATTGATCACCGTCATAAAGGCCGTGGCCTGGGTGCCGATTTTTACCGAACGGGCATAGGGAAGCACCGCAGTCACCAGATTGGGCAGGGCCGCGCTGGCCGATGCCCAGCCCAGTTTCACCAGACCGGACGCGCCGGATTTGCCGTCAACGGCAATGTGATAGGTGGTGCCCGAAGTCGCGGTAAAGCTGACCTGGCTGGCCCCGGACGAGAAAGCCGGGCCGGCCGCCGCTGTGCCAGAAACACCTTGATTATCGTTTGACGCCACCTCGGTCAGTGCATCCACACTGGCCCCAGTATAAACCGCCAGGATAGTGTCAAAATCCGAACCATCTGTGTTGAAATTGAAATTGCCATCAGTGGGTGCCACCCAGTCGAACCAGATGGATTTTGCTGCAGGCAAGCCGCCATGTGCCGGCTCGCTGGTTTCAGCGGTTGCGTTGACCGTATGGCTCTGGACGCTACCGGCGGCACCGGAAATCGTGGTAGCCGTAGCAAACCCGTCATTGCCCGATGCCCCGGACATCAGCACCGACAAGGTGACGTTGCCGCTGGCCCCGTTATACCCATCCACCCCAAAGTAATAGGTGGTGCCTTTGACGGCACTGAAGGTAACCAGTGAGGTCAGGATATTATTGGGATTGTCTTCATCATCATTATTGGCCAGTGGAGTAAGGGTTTGTACGCTGGAGCCGGTATATACCCCCAAAACCGTATCAAAATCACTGCCTGCCGTGGTCACTTTGACCGACGTGCTGAGCGGGGCAATCCATTTATACCAGATCGACGCGCCCCCGGCATTGGTACCACCAATGTGATTGGGTTCTCCGTTTTCTTTGGTCGCCCCGATGCTGGTGCCGTTGACCGTGGGTTCCAGCCCTGACAGGGGCAACGCATCGGCAAAATCGTTATTGGCCAGGAAATTGGCCGTCGCCCCGGCCGAACGTATGGCCGTATCGGTGCCCACACTGAAGGTCACGGTGCCATCATCAGACCCAACGCCGCCACCGGCTAGTTTGCTGGCATCCACGGTGACCACGACCGTATCGGTTGCACCGGCAGCCAGGGTTCCGCCTGATTTACTCAGCACAATAAAGGCCTTGTCTGCAACCACGCTCCAGCTAATGCTGCCGCTGTTATTGTTGGTCAGGGTATAGGTTTTGGAACCAAAGCTGTTGGAATCGCCAGGATTACCAATGCTGAAAAAACCATCCGCCGGCGCAATGGCCAATTGACCAATGCCTGCGCCGCCGCCATTGCCCAACAGGGCATTGGCCAGATCCACACGGATCCGCGGTTTGTACAACAGATTACGACCATCCAGAACAGGCTTGCCCGTGGCCTTAAGCGCATCTTCGATTTCCTGCACGGTGGCCGTGGGGTTGGCAGATTTCAACAGGGCAAATGCACCGGCCACATGAGGCGTTGCCATGGAGGTGCCGCTAAGCGTTGCGCCATAATTGGTACCGCCAATATTGGGATAGGCAGCCAAAATGGCAACGCCCGGAGCCAGAAGGTCCACCATTGGCGAAGAATTTGAAAAACTGGCCACGGCGTCCTGTTTGGTGGTGGCCCCCACGGTAATGGCCGTAGAAATACAGCCCGGATTGCTGACCCCGTCGGAAAAGCTTTCATTGCCAGAGGCAATCACGGTGGCCACACCCTTCACCCGCAACTGATCAATCAATTGCTTCATTTGCTGGGTATCAATGTCATTATTATCACAGATCGCAGTCGCCTTGCCGCCACCCAGGCTCATATTGACCGCCGCAATTTTCATGGTGTCGGCATTGGTCAGGACATAATCCAGTCCTGAGCGCTGGTCAGAACTGAACGACAGGATACATGGGGCCGTAGAAGGATCCGGCGGGGTGTTGTCCGGGTCACAATCGGCCGGTTCGGTAAATTTGGTAAACACCTGTACCGCGACCAGCTTGGCGCCCTTGGCAACCCCCTGCACCGTGGTGCCAGAAGACAGGGTAAAGGCTCCGCCCATGGCCGTCGAAGCCACATGGGTGCCATGGCTGCACCCGTCTATGCCTTCGGTAGTGCCGTTGGTGGCCGGGTCATCCACGGGACAGGTATCCCCCGCCGCCGCGTCAATTTGCTGGTTGGTGCCATCGGGACACAGGGAGACGGCATTTTGTGCCGCATCTGTGGTTGAAAAACATGCCGAGCCAACCACTTTGCCACTGATCATGACATGGTTCAGGGAAGAACCGGTATCCAGGACAGCCACCGCATAGTCGGCACCATCACTGCCAGTGGCCCACACCGCTGGTGCACCGATCAGCACGGTGGATTCATTCAGGCTGGGCTTCATTAGCCGGTCGGTAACAATCCCCGTTACCCGGGCATCAGCGGCCAGTTTTTCCATTTCATCACGGGTAAGATACAGCGCCATGCCCGCCACATTGCGAAACTTGCGAACGACAGTTGGCTTGTCCTTGGCCACTTTGATGCCCGACAGGCCCGAGGCATCAACAAATCCCTGGCCAAACGCATTGCTTAGAACCGAAGAATAGGTAATGGCCAGTTTTTCGCCTTTTTGAACATTATTCGCCAGGTCCCCGCCAGAGGCCACGCCCTGCGGCGAGGAGAATCCGACAATCACCCGCACCCGCTCACCCGCGGCCGCGCGTTCCATGGACC
>WGBZ01000222.1 GCA_015494035.1 Lysobacterales bacterium
GTCCTGGCTCAGCAATACCACGGGGGCCTGAATCAAGGGGTCGTTGAGTGCCTCGGGAGCCTCACCGTTTTGGGGGGAGCGGGAGTCCTGATAGCTGATGTGCTCAAGTACAAAAGGCCGGGCCAGATCGCTATCGCTTTTTTGGGTATCCAGCGGCAATGCCGATGAGAAACAGTGATTCACAAAGGCAATGAGCTGATCCGAAGAGCGCCAGTTTGTGGTCAGCGACAACAGCCGGGGACTTTCCCCCACTGGGTGTTGCCCGCCCTGCCCGCTTTCGGGGGCACGGCCCGCTTCAGGTTCATTGCCCTGGCCGGTTTCCTGCCACTGGCGAACACGGTTTCTGGCTTCCTGATAGACAAACACGTCCGCGCCCCGAAAACCGTAAATGGCCTGTTTGGGGTCGCCCACCATCACCAGCGCCAGGGACTGGTCTGTGTCTGATGTGCGCAAATAACAGGATTCAAAAATTTCAAACTGGCGCTGGTCGGTGTCCTGAAACTCATCCAGCAGGGCCACCGGCCATTGATCGCTGATTTTCTGGCGCAATTCACGCGCACCGGCGGTGTTGTCGGTCAGTGCCCGATGCACCAGATCAATCTGGTCACTGTAACGGTAACGGCCACGGCTTTGTCGCCACTGTTCAAATTGCGCCTGAACAAAGCCATAGGCCTGATAGCGATAAGCCTGCGTTAGCTGGGTGATGCCTGCCAGCAACTGCCCGAAATAAATAAAAAACGGGTCATCAGGGTAATTCCCCTCATGACCCTTATTCATTTTGTGCGGGGCGCAGGCGCTGAAGTGGAGCAGTTTCTTGTCAAACACGCCCTGGCCAAAAAAATTATCCATGGCGGCCTTGATGGGAGCTGATATCTTGGGAGAGGCAGTCACCCGAGAAATACCGGCAGTTGTGATTTTATCCATTAACTGGTCGCGGTTTTCCAGCCATTCGGCTTCCAGTTGCTGCAAGAGCTTGGGCAAGCCCCGTGTATCTGGCCACTCAGGCGGATTGATATCAACAAAGCTGGACTTATTCAGTTTGGTGCCGACCAGGTCCACCAACACTTTGTCACTGCGTCCCTGTGGCCCGTCCCCCCGTTTCAGGCGGATACCGGCGCCGCGCACAAATTTCAGCAAGTTCTCATCCAGCACCCTTTCCTGCTGCCGCCAGTAGTCGGCCAGAAAAGCGCGCAATGGCTGGTGGCTGTCGGTTTCCAGCTCTTCCAGCACCGGGGAACCGCACAGGTGGTTGAAGTCCTGTAATACCCGCTGGCAAAAGCCGTTGATGGTGAAAATGGCGGCTTGATCGAAGCTGACCAGGCACCACTTGAGCCAGTCCAGGTGTTTTTCGCTGGCAAAATGATCCAGAAGATCGGCCAGTGTGGCATCGATTTCTTCGGCTTGGCCAGCAGCCTTATTGTCGTGTTGGCTCTCTGGGTGCAGGCGGGCATGCAAGGCATTGTGCGCACGGCGCAACAGCCCTTGCAGACGCAGCTTCAGCTCATCGGTGGCGGCATTGGTGAAAGTCAGCAGCAGAACCTGTGAGGGCAACAGGGATTTTTCCAGCAACACGCGCAGATACAGGTGCACCAGGGTGAAGGTTTTGCCCGTGCCGGCATTGGCTTCAATCAACACCGGGCCATGCAGCGGCACGTCCAGAATCCGCGCTTCAGGCGCTGCCTGGGAGTGGTGGTCAGTAGGTTTTGCCATCACTGCTGTCCTCCCGGTGGTACGCATGTGTCCTCAACGTCAGGTGACGATGCTTCCGGTGTTTGCAACCGGTCAGGATCGGGCCGGCTGGCGATTTGCATGTGCCGGGTCATGGGTTCGAGCACTCGTTCTCGCCAGCTTGCCAGCACCGCCTTGTCCTGGCTGAGAAAATGCGCCAGAAAAAGCGCCAGATGGCGATTGTAGGCTTTGTCCGCCTCTTGCCTGATACCCTTGAAATAGCCCTTGTCGTCAAACCTGTTGAGGACATCTCCGACGTTGCCCGACTTCAGACCAAACAAACCCAGCGGCAGAACAAAGCACGGGCTGTGGCAACCGGATTCAAACAGATCAAGCAGGTCTTTTTGGATGTGATCAGGATTTTCCAGCGGCAGGAACGTGAGGCACTGGGCCGGCGCCATGAGCCAGGATGCCCGGTTTGGCGCGTAAAACACATGCGCCAGCCAGTGACGCAGCACGTCCTTGGGCCTGGGCTTGGACTTGGACCATTGCTTGTCGTCGCCCATGACCACACTCATCAACTGGCCGCCCGGGGTAACGCTGACCTCGCCGGCGATTTCGCGCACGTCGCCAGTCCAGTCATCGGGTGCGGTCCAGTGAAAATCCGTGAGAGTCAAACCATAGCTGCTTCGATCAGCCAATGATTCTGCCGCGTGGTTGGCAAAATCGGTCGCCTCCAGATCGCCCATGGGCGATGCGGGCAACAGCCCGTCAAGGTGCAGTAACTGCTTTATGTCGAGCGGATCTGTCAGCATGTGATCGCTGACCAGGGATTCGGCATGGTGTTTGTCCAGAGGCGTGAGTTGCCAGTTTTCTTCTTCCGGCAATTGTTCATCGGCCATGTCCAGGCGCACAGGCAGGCTGTCGCGCAAAAAGTCTTTGAGCGGATCACTGAAAAAGCCTTGCAGACGGTTCAGGCTGACCATTGACAGTTCCGTCTCCAGATGCAGGTTCGGTTTTTCCGCCTCCGGCGGCGTACTTTTGGGGCGTATGAACTGATGTGCCTGCTCCAGCGCCTGTTGCTGATAGCTGAACAACGGTGGCTTTTTGCTGCCCTCCGGCCGTACACCAAAATACTCGGGATGGAAACCGTGCATGCGGTGTTCGGTGATACGAAACTGGTCGCCCGTTTTGACTTTAAGGTAATCCAGCAGCGTTTCCAGCACAGCGGAGGGAGCCAGTTCCGCATTATCGCTGGCACTGAAACCCTGATAGGAAAAAGCCAGCCGGTCCAGGCGTTCACTCAACAAATCAAGAAACAGATTCTTGTCGCGCAAACGCCGGTTTTTATCCAGCGGCTGCGGCTGCGTGCGGGTTTTGTCAAGGTCGGAAAACGGTTCCCGGCCAGGGAACTCATTGGCGTTCATACCCAGCACAAACACCATCCGCGCCGGCCCCAGGCAGGCATTTTCCCAGCTCTGAAAGCGCACGCCGATTTCACCGGCCGAGCGGTAGGCACGTTCGCTCAAGGCCTCTTCGGTCAGCCTCATGAGGGCTTCGCTGGTCAGCCGTGGCTGGGTATGACGGGTGTCATCAACCAGTACCTTGTGCAACTGTTCCATGGCCTGTTCGAAACCCCGCGAGTCGGAATCGGCCAGAAATTCCTGCATCAGGTTCTTAAGCCAGTGGAACCACTCGGACGCAGTCAGCGGGGTCTTCTTGCGGGCTTGCCAGTGATGGTGGGCCTGGGAAAGGCCATCGAGAAAATCGAAAAAGGCCGCAAAAAGCGCCTCATTGCCTTCCAGATCAGCGTGGGTTTCCAGCACGTCCAGAGACAGGTCACTCTCGCCCAGTAGCAAGCCAGCGGCCCAGCGATCACTGCCAAAAGCCCAGGTGTTGATGGCATCGGGGTAGAAACCCAGTTCCTGGCGATGTGCCGCGTCCTGGCCCCAGCGGATTTTTGAGCACCTGACCCAGTTTTCCAGAATGGCCAGGTCGGACTCTCCCAGGTCAAACTGATCCCGGATCGGCTCGTGCAGCAGCAAATCCATGACTTCCGCTGCACCCAGGCGGCCATCCAGGCTTTGCAACAAGGCCAGCAAGGCCCGGGCTGCCGGGGCATCCTGGACGCGCATGCGATCAATGTGCCACGGCAGGTGTGGCCGCTTTTCGTCTTTATGGTGGGTCTCAGTTTCCGGCCCGGCACGCTTGTCGATATCGGCTTCAGCCAGTGGCGACTGGTTAAATACCGGCTCGATCCATTGGCTGTATTCATTGATGTCAGGTGCCAGCACCAGAATGTCTGCCGGTTCCAGCCCGCCGTTCTGGATCGCATCTAGAATATCATCACGGGCCACTTCCAGTTCCCGCCGGCGCGTGTGACAGGCATGGATGCGGATGGAATCATCCACTGGATGCGGCGTTGGCGTGGACCGCCCTTCAGCCAAATCCGCTCTTACACTGGCCAGCAGGTGCTGGGTGGACTCAGCTTTAGCTCCGTTGCCAGAAGCCCCCTCATCAGTCAGGTTGATGTGCTCGAAGCCGTCCAGCTGATCTTCCAGGCGCAAAAACTCGTTCAACAGCCCCGCTTTCTGTCGGCCCAGTTGTTCCAGCAAGGGGGACAGGCCGTCTTTGTCGTAGTACTCATATAAAACCGGGTTTTCAAGTTTTTCATAAAGTTGTTGCCGCATGTCCTTGATATCAAACCAGAATTCTTCAGGTGAAGGATTCTTGATATACACCGTGACTGGACGGAAGCGGGACAAAAGCTGCAAAGTGTTGAACTGAACAGTGGACAGCTGCTGCGGGTTAAAAACACGAATAGCCGGAGGCAGTTGACACTTCAGTTGTGTTTCATGCTCACTACCGGGCCGGATTTTTTCCAGCAACCTCTGTGGGTGCTGTTCACCAAAACGCTGCACCACTTGTTGCCACACTGCAGCCACCGGGTCGTTGGCTGGCGGATGTTGCGCCCACTGTTTCATCTGCTCGGGGCGATAATGCAGGTAGCGATCAATAACGCGGGCGTATTCTTCGGCTTCGGCCAGTGCACTCAGGTCCATGGGCTGATCGGCCGGATGCAGGCAGTCGGCCACGCGCCAGCGCAGGACACGGGCGTCAAACTGCGGCGTGGCCGGAATCTCCACCCCGGCCAGCGTCAACGTCTGCCAGATCAGGGAGCCGGGTTGTAAAAAAGTGAAGCCGGCACAAAGCTCAAGTTCAGTCGCCAGTTGCTGTTGCAGCCAGGTTTTGCTGGCATGATTGCCGATAACCAGCCATTGCATGGCCAGGGGTGCCATCGATTTATGTTCAATGTCCTTGCATAAACGCTGGCAAAGTAACTTTTCATCCTGTGCGGTGACCAACTGCAACATGTGCGGGTTTCCTGGTGGTGTGAGTCATGAAAAAATGGAATGGTGCCCACTTTATTCTGTGCGCGTCATGACCATATTACCAAGGACAGTCTCAAAAAGTGAGACGGTAACAAAATCAGCGAAAAAACCTTGACCGAAAAAGCAAGAAAGCCACGATAAGATTCACTCCGGCCAGTGGCAATAGATAAAACGCCACCGCACTCAGCGCCCAAACCAGCCAGGCCACAGTCGCCAGTACGTAGGCGACCAGCGCCACTGTACACCATCGGCCGGAACACCATAGCAGCACGAAGGCCAATGGCCACATGAGTAGAATATTCGGGTTATCCGCAGCGATGCGGTGATCAGTCAGCCCCCATAGTCCCAGCAGAATAAAACCGATCAGGCTTTGCCCCACCAACCAGGTTACGGTGGCCGCCTTACGTGTCCTGGGCCAGGCAAGGGCCAGCAGAAAAAACGCCGTCAGGAACAGCAAAGGCCCGTGCGTGGCTAGAAACCGGGCTGGCGCCTGCCGACCCGGATAAAGCAAACGGGGTGGCTGCGCCGGTGATTCAGCGGCTGGCCGACTGTGCAGAGCCTGCATCAAGCGCAAAGGAAACACCGCCCCTTGCCAGGCGTCGCGTTTTTGCCAGGCCCCGTGTCCGTAACCCAGACTCAGGGCCATATTCAGCCAGCCCTGATTGGCCACCGGCAACGTGGATTCAGCCCAGCTCTGGTCGGGGAGGTTCTGCCAATCGGGCTTGAACGGCTGCCTGACGGATTCATTGATCAAATCACGCACCTGAGAAGTACAATTGCTCAGGAAGTAATCGTAATCGTAATAGCGGTTGGCATCGGTGTCCTGCGCTTGCAGGGTATGCAACAGGGCTTTGGCCTTGTCCGCTGGTATATTCAGGGCCTGAGCCCAAATGGCCCGGTTTTCGGCCGCAAACCGGTTCAGCTCCCGTGCCGCCGGCTCATGGTCGAGGAAATAGCGCATGCGGCCTTTGAGAAAATTGCTGAAAAAATCTTCATCGGCAAAATCAAAATAGCCATAGCTGTAGATAATGTCCTCATGACCAGGCTGACGCACCAACAGCTCAGTGTGTCCCC
>WGBZ01000223.1 GCA_015494035.1 Lysobacterales bacterium
AGCGTTCAAGCCGATAGTCTGCCGGAAAACCAGCCCAGCACTCGCCCACCCACTACGGATGAGGCCCTGGAGCACAAGCTGGACAAGCCCCGGGCCGGCTTTGGCAAAAAGCTCAAACAGCTGCTTTCGGTGCGCAAGAAAATTGACCAGGACTTGCTGGAAGACATTGAAACCACCTTACTGATGGCGGACGTGGGCGCCACGGCCACGCTGGAAATTGTGGACAAGGTTGCCAAATCCGTCAAACGCCGTCAGCTGGATGACCCGCAAGCGGTCATGGAAGCCTTGCGTGAACACCTGCAGGAGCTGGCCAGACGGGTGGAAAAACCGCTGGTCATTGATACTGACAAGAAACCCTTTGTGATTTTGGTCACCGGCGTCAATGGCGTGGGCAAAACCACCACCATTGCCAAACTGGCGCGGCGTTTCACCGAAGAAGGCAAAACCGTCATGCTGGCCGCTGGCGACACCTTCCGCGCCGCGGCCGTGGAACAGCTGAAAACCTGGGGCGAGCGCGAAGGCATTCCAGTGGTGGCCCAGGCCACCGGTGCCGATTCGGCCTCGGTGATTTTCGATGCCATGTCCTCAGCCAAAGCCAAAGGCATTGATGTGTTGATTGCCGACACCGCCGGCCGCTTGCACACCCAGTCCAACCTCATGCAGGAGCTGGAAAAAATCAACCGCGTGATGAAAAAAGCCGACCCCGACGCGCCTCACGAAACCCTGATTGTGGTGGACGGTGGCACCGGCCAGAACGCCATCGCCCAGGTGCGTGAATTCAACAAGGCGGTTAACCTCACCGGCATCGCTGTGACCAAACTGGACGGCACGGCCAAGGGCGGCGTATTATTTAACTTGGCGCGGGAATTCGGCTTGCCGGTGCGTTTTATTGGCGTGGGCGAAAAATCCTCCGACCTCAAACCCTACCAGGCCAATGAATTTGTCACCGCGTTGATGGAATAGGTTGCGAGCCCTGGGTCAGTCCCTCTTGCATAAACCAGTCGTGCCGTCTTTTAGTGCCAGAGTCATCCAGTGGTTTTCCCGCTATGGGCGAAGGGATTTGCCGTGGCAGGTGGCCGATCCCTACGCCGTGTGGGTGTCGGAGATCATGCTGCAGCAGACCCAGGTGGCCAAAGTGCTGGACTATTACGCCCGCTTTATGGCGCGGTTTCCCACCCTGGCGGCACTGGCTCAGGCCCGCGAAGACGAGGTGTTGGCGCTGTGGTCGGGGCTGGGTTACTACAATCGCGCCCGCCACCTGCATCGGGCCGCAGGCCTGTGCCTGAGCCGGCATGGCGGCCAGTTGCCCCACACGCTGGAGGCACTGCTTGCCTTGCCGGGCATTGGTCGCTCCACCGCCGGCGCGATTCTTTCGCTGACCGGCCAGAGCGCCCAGCCGATTCTGGACGGCAATGTCAAACGCCTGTTCGCGCGCCACTTTCTGATAGAAGGCGACACAAACCGCAGCGCGGTGCAGAAACGCCTGTGGGCCCTGGCCGAAAAGCACCTGCCGGAAACCGGTTTTGCTCATTACAATCAGGCCTTGATGGACCTGGGCGCCAACGTCTGCCGGCGTTCTGGGCCGCGTTGTGATGAGTGTCCGGTCAGCGACACCTGTCAGGCCCTGCAGCACAAGCGTGTGGCGGAATTGCCACAACGCCGTCAAAAAACCGGTTCCCCACGGGTCAGCATGCCGCTGGCCGTGTTGATTCATGATCATCAGTCGATACCGGCGGTGTTCCTGTGTCAGCGCAGTAGTCACGGCATCTGGCCGGGGTTGTGGTTTGTGCCAGTGTTTGAATCGGCCAGTCAGCTTGATGACTGGTGGAAAGCGACCGGTTTGCCCCAGGGCCATGCGGGCGAGCCCATCACCCACGTGCTGACTCACCGGCAGTTGGTGCTGAAACCGCGCGTCCTGCGCTGTGCCACGCGGCCAGCACTGAATGACCAGGCTGACGCGATACGCGGCCGTTGGGTGAATGTGGCAGAACTGACGCAGTACGCCCACCCGCGCGCATTGCAAAAGCTACTGCAGCAGGTGGGCTTGAGATCTGACCCGAATCAGGCCCGGCTTGGGCGCAGTTAGCTTAGGGAAGCTCTGATCGAATCGTGACCCGGCATCTTACGGCGTAAAATCGTCCATTTCCGCGTTGCAAACCTTCGCAATAGCCTTGCTATTGCGTGCGGTTTGCGGCTTGAACTGAACAATTTTTCACGACAATCTGCTCGCGCCAGATTCAATCAGAGCTTCCTTAGGGGTTCAGTACTTTGGGCACATGCAACAGGCATCGGCATCGGCCTATAATCCAGTCATGACTATACCCGTTCGCAAACCTCAAACCAAAACCAACCCCAGCCCAGCGAGCCCGTCTCCTGTCGAGAATGACGGAGTGGAAGGCCCGCTACCTAAAGGCATCTGGCTCAAGCAGCAACACGCCCATGTGTTTCTGCAGCGCCTGATTCTTGGGGCGATTCTGTTGTTAGTGGCGGTCATTCAAGGGGTGCTGGCCTGGCTGGTGCCGGACTATCCGGCATGGTTGCTCCCGGTTATTCTGACCCTGCTGGTTGTGGTTTTTCTGGCAGGCATTGCCTACACTGGCGCGGCCCACCGCCGTTATGGGTTTATGCTGGACGACCTGGCCTTGCGCATTCGAAAGGGCGTTTTCTGGCACGCCGAAACGGCAGTGCCACTAAATCGGGTGCAACACACCGATATCACCCAGGGGCCGCTGCAACGCCGTTACGGCCTGGCGCGGTTGGTTATCCACACCGCCGGCACGCGCCATGCCCTGGTGAACCTGGATGGTATCACCAAAAATCAGGCGCACCAGTTGCGACAGGCTCTGTCTTTTGATCACGACAGCGGCGCGGTTTAAGGTGCATCGTCACATGCGTCGCCTGCACCCGGTTTCGCCCCTGTTCTGGCTGGCCAAACTGACCTACCAAATGCTGTACCCCATGATTGGTGCTTTCGCATGGTCCAGCTATCAGTCGCAATGGGTGCTATATGGCCTGATGGCTGCCATTGTGATTGGTGCGCTGTGGCAATACGTTTTTTACCATTTTGCCCTGGAAGACGACCAGCTGGTGGTGGCCGAGGGCCTGTTGTTTCGCAAAAACCGCAAAGTTCCTTACGCACGGGTGCAGAACATCAACACCAGCCAGAACCCGCTGCACCGTTTTCTGGGGGTGGCCACGGTGCAGCTGGAATCGGCCTCCGGCGGCAAGCCCGAGGCGGTTTTGCGGGTGGTGGACATGGGCACGGTGGAGGCCTTGCGGCAGAAGGTTCAGGC
>WGBZ01000224.1 GCA_015494035.1 Lysobacterales bacterium
GTGCAGCAGCAAAGTGATAACGACAATGCGTGTGTGGTGTGGCTGGGGATGGGCAGTCCCGGCAAGTGGCCACAAACGCTGGGGCCGGGAGCCTTTTCCGACCTCTGCCGGGGTTGGTTTGAACGGCTGCAGGACGCACTGAAAAAGTTCACCGTGGTGCGTCTGTCGGAAACCTCCGCCCTGGTGCTGGCTGGCACCGGCCAACGCCAGACCCGACAATGGTATGCCCGCCTGCGCGAGGCCTTTCGCAGCCACCCCCTAACCATCGATGACCACAGCCTGCTGCCGGAGTTATGCGGCGTGGCCTTGAGTCATTTCAGACTCCTGGACGACCTCGACCACTGGTTGCTGCGTGGCGAAACCCGCCTGGCGCACAAACAATCCCGGGGCAACGACAGTGAAAACACCGAGTTGGAATTTATTGGTCAAGCGCCCGGCGACAAACAGTACCATTTAATCAAAACCCAGTTACAGCAGGCCATCGCCGAACGCAATTTCACCTGGCTCTACCAGCCGTTTGTCGGCAAGCATGACGACGGAAAGGAAAAATACCAGTTGATGCTGCGGGTGATCACCTCCGCGGGCAAGGAACTGGCCGGCAAGGACTACGTGGAAGTGGCCGGCCGCAGTGGGCTGCTGGAAGAGCTGGACACCATTGTGCTGGAACAGGCCATACGCTGGTTGCATCAGGCACCGGCAGATCACCACTACTGCCTGCTGGTGAATCAGGACCTGAAAACCTTTGCCAACCCGGCCCGGCGGCAGCAACGCCTGGGACTGATTGATGCCGAAATCCGTGCCAAAGGCAACGATCGCTCTTCCTTCTCACACCAGTTGGTGATCCAATTTGATGCCAATGATGCCGCGTCTCACATGGCTCATCTGGAGGCCATCGGTGAGGCGCTGCATCAGGCCGGTGTGACACTCTGTCTGGGCAATTTTACCGACACCAACGAACACTGGCAGGCACTGAAAAAACTACAAGCTGACTGGCTGAGAACCGTCTCTCCGGGGCAGGATGCCGATTTCTTTGCCGGCGGTAATAATTCACCATTGGCCGCCTTGGTGCAGAAGGCTCACCGCCTGGGTCAGCGCGTGTTTGTGCCGCAGGTGGACAACATGGAACAAATGGCCCGCCTGTGGGCGCAGGACGTGGATTACTTGCAGGGGTACTTTATTCAGCGGCCGGCCACTGACGTGGATTTCAGTTTCGCCCAGCAATCCCTGTAAAGGCCGCCTATAATGGAGTCAGGCCCAAGCCATTTAGGACGTGATATCACCATGAATGACACACTGACTCGCTGGCTACAAAAGCCAAACAACCTGTTGGGCGTCCTGCACGCCGTACTGGCCGTGGTTGGCTTTATCGCCATTCGCCGCTTTGACGCGTGGAGCCTGTGGCTGATTCTGCTGTTGGCCATTGCCGTGGCGGCCATTCCCACCCTGACCCGCTGGCTGGACGATGACCTTGTGCAGCCGCTGCAACCGGTTCTGCATGGCGCCTTGTCGGCAGTGTGGGGCCTGAGCTTTTTTAGCGTTTTTTCCGGCAACTGGCCAGTCATTCTGTTTATTGCCGGCGCATTGGTGCTGGCCTACCTGATACTGCCTGAGCGGGATTTCCGCCTTCGGGCCGCCGGCATGCTGCCCGTGACAGTGGCTGCCGCCGTGGCCCTGATCAGCCACGGTTATTACCTGAGCGGTCTGGGCCTGCTGCTACTGCTGGGGCTGGTGCTGTGGCGCCAGTTCCTGCACGATGAAGCGGAAACCTGGGGCGACGTTGGCGAAGGCGATAATCCACAGTCTGACACCACTGAACCCGTGCTTACCCCTCCGGCAGGCCCGGATCCCCGGCAGGAAGCTGTCATCGGCGAGCTGAAAAACCGCATCCGGGCCCTGGAAACCGAGCTGTCTTCGGCTGAAATGACAAAAATGGAATTCCTGGCCACCATGAGCCATGAAATCCGCACGCCCCTGAACGGCATCATCCCACTGCTGGATATCCTACTGGACTCCGACCTGTCGGACTTCCAGAAAGACTACCTGCAAACGGCTTTTGTTTCGGCCAAGCAGATGCAGAAGCTCATTGATGACCTGCTGGATTACTCGAAAGTCGAAGCCGGCAAACTGAGCATAGAAAACGTCGGCCTGAAACTGCCCCGGGTGCTGGAATCCGTGGTCAAGGCCCTGGAACCCTCGGCGCAAAAGAAAAACCTGCGCATCCAGCTGGACGTCTCGCCTTATGTCAGCCCCCTGTTGCGTGGCGACCCCTTGCGCGTGCGGCAGGTGGTCACCAACCTGCTTAGCAATGCCATCAAGTTTTCCGACCGCGGCACCATCCACCTCGGGGTGAGCAAGGTCAAGGACCTGGGCGACAAGGAGCTGGTTCGCATCGAAGTGCGGGATGAAGGCATAGGCATTGCCCCGGAACAGCAGGCCGTGCTGTTTCAGCCGTTTACCCAGGCCGACGGTTCCAGCACACGTAAATTTGGCGGCACCGGCATCGGCCTGGCCATCAGCAAAAAGATTGTCGAACTCATGGACGGTCGCATTGGCGTAGAATCGGAACCCGGCAAGGGCAGCACGTTTTTTGTCGAGTTGCCATTGCTGAAACCGGCCCACCAGACACCCACCCAGGAAGATCAACGCACGGAAGCGGCCAGCAGCACGAGCAAAGGCTTCCAGGCACTGATTCTCAACACCAGCTTCTCAGCCACCCAATCGTTGCAACGGCAGCTCACGGCACTGGGCATTCACGCCAAGCCGTCCAACAGCCTCAGCCACATTCAGGAAAGCCTGAATGCCGCCCGGCAGCTGAACGGCAACTCCAACCATTTTCTCGTGTTTGTGGATTTCGACACCGCCGCCAAACAGGCCCGCGCCCTGATCGCCCAGGTCATGGACGAAGAGACGCCCTCTGATTTCACCGCCTGCATCATCACCGCACAGCAGCGCATCGCCGGGGTACCGCAGAGTGAACGCATTCAACTGCTGGGGCCAAACAGCTCGGTGGAAGAGTTGCTACGGCGGCTTGAAGAAGGAGCCGGTTCATCGACCTTGACGACTCTGGCCGAGAAGCCTCAGTCGGCACCAGGCGAAGACCAAGGACCGGTTTTCGGTGGGCTAAGCCTGGAGGAGGGCGAAGAGGATTCCGAACCAGAAACGACCGCCACGAACCCCGCTGAACGCGTGGTCACCGGTGTGACACACTCCGCTGCCGAGACCCTGGCTGAAACCGAACAAACGCTGTCTGACACCAGCGCCCAAGCAGAAAATTCCCCACCCAAGGAAACACCGGCAGACATCCCGCAGCTGGATGAGCGCGTGTTGCTGGTGGAAGACAACGACGTTAACCTGAAGGTGGCGCAAAAACTCATTCAATACATTGGTTATACCTTTGATGTGGCCAAAAATGGCTTGGAAGCGTTGGAAAAAGTGAAGCAAAACCGCTACCGGATGGTGCTAATGGATTGCCAGATGCCGGTCATGGATGGTTACTTGTGCACCCAGCGCATACGCGAATACGAAAAGGCCGAAGGGCTCAACAGCACGCCCATTATTGCCATGACCGCCAATGCCATGATGGGTGATCGTGAAAAATGCCTCAATGCCGGCATGGACGATTACATGTCCAAACCGCTGAACCGTTATGTGCTGGAAAAAACCCTGAAGAAATGGGACCCATTACAAGCCACGCCGGTGACCAACAGTAATCCGGCCGCAGCCAAACGCCAACCGGCCGCCCCGGCCATTAACGACAAGTGGCTCAGCACCAAAACCTTGCACGAAATTCGTGAATTCATGGGCGATGACGTGCAAAGCCTCCTGTCGCTATTCAAACAAGACGCACCGGGCACCTTGCGCCACATGCGCAAGGCCCTGCAAAGCCGCAACCTGGCCGAACTGCGCACCCTGGCCCATTCGCTCAAATCCTCTTCCGCCAACATCGGCGCCCGGGGGCTGAGCTATTTTTGCAAGCGCATGGAAGCCGAAGCCCTTTCCGGCGACATGGAGCGGCTCAATGCGTTGATGGAAAACATCAAAAAATCCTACCTGCTGACGGTGCGTGAAATCGACAAATACGGCCAGCCACCAAGCGCAAATAAATAACCCAAAGCCTTCGCCGTCGGGTTTTGGCCAGAAACCCAGGGATGCGTTGACCCCGGCGACCAAAGCCGTTACATTGGGCGGCCATCATCCACCACCGCATGCCCATGGTTTTTCCCAACCTAACCGCCCAATGAAGACTGTCACTTGTTTCATGCTGGCCGTGACGTGCCTGATGGCGGTGACGGTTCAGGCCACTGCGGATGAAAAGCCGCCCACGCCTGCACACAAACCGCTGGACGAGCCGTCGGATCCCTCGACTCAACCCTCCGGCGAACAGAAATCCCCGGATTCAAAGAATACCCGCACGCTGGACACCATGCAGGTCACTGCCGGTTTGCAGGCAGCGCCTGTGAGCAATGTGGCCGCGGCGGTTTCGGTTATCACCCGGGACGAGTTTTTCTCCCGCCCCAACGCCTTGTTGCCCGATTTGCTGCGGGATGAAGCCGGGGTTTACGTGCAACAAACCACGCCGGGGCAGGGGATTCCCATCATCCGTGGCCTGAAGGGTTCTCAAAACCTGCACCTGGTGGACGGCATTCGCCTCAACACGGCTTTTTTTCGTGACGCACCCAATCAGTACCTGGCCCTGGTCGATCCATTCTGGGCCGATCAGATTGAAGTGGTGCGCGGCCCGTCATCGGTGCTCTACGGCGGAGACGCCATGGGCGGGGTGGTCAATGTCATCACTCACCGGCCTCAACTGGCCGGTCACGACCGTTTCAGTGGCGAAAGCTACCTGGCATGGCATGGCGCGGAAAAACTGGCCCTGGCTCACCTGCGCATGGATTTCTCCGCCCCGACCCAGGCCGCCTCGGTGGCCCTAAGCACGCTCAGCAGCGGCCAGCGGCGCATCGGCGGCGGCGACTTGGTGCCCTTTACGGCGTTTGATTCCCACGCGTTCAATGGCAAATGGCTGCGGCAACTGAACAGCGGCCTGACCATTGGAGTGGATACCCAACACCTGAAACAACCGGCCACGCCCCGGGTGGATGCGCTGGTGGCCGGATTTGGCCAGCCACACCCAGATGCCGAACATTACCTGTTTTCCCCCAACCAGCGCGATTTTGTGCACCTGTTCGTGGAAGACCCTGTGCCCGGGGCGTGGTTTGACAGCGCGCGTTATCAAATGGCCTGGCAGAAGATCACCGACCAGCGATTGGTGCGTAAGTGGCAGGCCAGCGGTGACACACGGGAAAACAACCAAAGCCGGATGATCAGTGCCAAAGCCACCTGGCATCGGCAGCTGGCAAAAAACAAACGCCTGGTGTTCGGGCTGGACAGCTGGCACGACCGCATTGGCAGTCACAAATGGCACCGCCAAGGCAACAGTGAACACCCCGTGGCCAGCCGCTTTCCGGACGATTCGCGCATGCAGTTACTGGCTGGTTTTGCTGAATACCGCTGGCAGCAGCACCGCTGGCAGTGGAACGCCGGGGTTCGCCACAGTCGCTATCGCATTGACCTCAACCGGCCACAACTGGCACCGAAGGCCATTCGCCTGAGCGACTGGAGCGGCCACCTGGGTGGACTATTTTCCCTTACCGACCGCCAGCGCCTGTTTGCCAACCTTGGTCGCGGTTTTCGACCGCCCAATATTTTTGACCTGGGGCAACTGGGGCCACGGCCGGGCAACCGGTTTAATATCGCCAACCCGGAGTTACAGGCAGAAACCCTGTATTCGCTGGATTTTGGCTGGAAGCACACTGGCAGCAACTGGCATTGGCAAAGCGCGGTCTTTATCAGCCGCTACCGGAACAAGATCGCCTCGGTTTTTACCGGCCAGACCACGCCCGAAGGCCAGCAGGTGGTGCAAAGCCAAAACGTCGCGCGTGTGCGCCTGCGCGGGCTGGAAAATGAACTGGAATGGTACGGGCCGGCGGGTCAGCGCCTGTGGGCCACGCTCAATTACGTTTGGGGCGAAGAAGACAGCGGCGGACAAGTGGAACCGGCCGATCGAATTCCACCATTAAACGGTGCCTTAGGTTTTTCGCGACCGATTTCCTCCCGTTGGCACGGCACGTTGCAGGCGCGTTTTGCCGCCGCGCAACGCCGCTTGAGTGCGCGTGATCGTCGCGATGCGCGGATTGACCCGCAGGGTACCGGCGGTTTTGCGGTGTTTGATGCCTACCTGACCTGGCACCCGAATCCGAATCACAGCCTGCGCCTGGGCGTACAAAACCTGTTTGACAAACGCTATCGCGAACACGGCTCTGGCCTGCACGCGCCGGGCCGTGGGCTGCTGTTGTCCTGGCATGGCCTGTTTTGACCGGGCCGTGTCACGATTCAATCAGAGGCTCCCTAAGCCTTACTTGCCGATGCAAAACGACGAAAAAATCTCACCCAGCAAATCATCGCTGCTGAATTCGCCGGTGATGGCGTTCAGTGCCTGCTGCGCCAGGCGCAATTCTTCGGCTACCAGTTCACCGGCCTGATTTTCCACCAGTTGCTGGCGGGCAATGCGCAGGTGCTCGGCGGTTTCTTGCAATTGCTGCACGTGACGGGTTCGGGCCAGGTAGGTGGTTTCCAGCTGTTTGTGTCCGGTGATGGCCTGCACAATGGCCTCCTGCAGGGCTTCCAGCCCGGTGCCTTCGGTGGCTGAAATCTCCACCCATGGGGAGTGAAGCAACTGTGCCCACTGCCTGAAAGGTTCGGTGTTTGCGTTCAGATCCAGCTTGTTGATCACAAACAGGGTGCGGCTGTGCGTCGGCAGATCCGCCAGTGCCTGCTGTTGCGTGTCCAGCGGCTGGCTGGCATCGACCACCACCAGCACCAGATCGGCTTCGCGCATGGCGCGCTGGGCACGGCGAATGCCTTCACGTTCCACCGGGTTTTCGGTGTCATGCAAGCCGGCGGTGTCCAGCAC
>WGBZ01000225.1 GCA_015494035.1 Lysobacterales bacterium
GATGACTTCACTGCTGGCAAAGCGGTTTTTCCGTTTTTTGACCCAGGAAATAACCAGTTCGCGCTCGGCGCGTGTCATGCCCACGTACATAAGCCGGCGTTCTTCGGCCACATTGCCTTCTTCCAGCGAGTTCTTGTGCGGCAATATGCCTTCCTCGACCCCGATCAGGTAAACCCGTTTGAATTCCAACCCCTTGGCCGCGTGCAGGGTCATCAGGCGCACGGCATCGGCCTTGTCGTTGTCTTTTTCGCGCGTGCTCAACAGGGCGATCTGGGTGGCCATTTCCATCAGCTGGCCGTTGTGAGCGTCACTCAGGCTATGCATCCAGTCCAGAAAATCATTCACCAGCTGCGCCTTGCGCTGCTTTCCGGCCTTGTCGCGCGCGCTTTGCAGAAGCCAGGAACGGTAGTCTGTTTCCTCGATGAGGTCTTCGAGAATTACGTGGCCCTTCTCAATGGCCATGCGCGAGCGGTAACGCCGGATGACCTCGGCAAAGTGTTGCAGGCTGGCCGCAGGTCGGGGTGGCAGCAGGCCGGTAATGTCCGGCCTCTGGCACGCCTTAAGCAGGCTCATGTGGTTCTTTTCCGCCAATTGGGCCAGTTTGGACAAGGTGCTGGCGCCAATGCCGCGCCGCGGCACATTCACCACGCGCAAAAAAGCCGTATTGTCGCTGGGGTTGCACAGCAGGCGCACGTAGGCCATTAAATCCCGGACTTCGCTGAAATCGAAAAAAGACCGCCCGCCACTGATCTGGTAAGGGACGTTTCTGACTCGCAAGACCTGCTCCATGACTCGCGCCTGATGATTGCCGCGATATAGCACGGCAAAATCACTCCAGCGGTTTGTGCCCAAGGTCACCCGGCGCAGCATTTCTTCGGCAATTTTTTCCGCTTCCTGCTCGGGCGTGTCGTAGCGACGGATAAGGATGGGCTCACCCTCCCCGAGCTGACTCCAGAGCTTTTTTTCAAAAGCGTGCGGGTTATTGCGGATGACCGCATTGGCCGCCTTGAGTATGGTGCTGGTGGAGCGGTAATTCTGTTCCAGCTTGATGACTTTCAGTTCCGGAAAGTCGGCTTTCAGCAAGGACAGGTTTTCTGGCTGGGCGCCGCGCCAACCGTAAATGGACTGGTCGTCGTCACCCACGCAGATCAACCGGCGGTGCATGCCGGCCAGGTATTTCAGCAAGCGATACTGACTGGCGTTGGTGTCCTGGTATTCGTCCACCAGCAGGTAGCGCATCCGGGCCTGCCAGCGTAGCAGGGCATCGGCATTGCTGGCAAACAACTTCAGCGGCTGCAAGATCAGGTCATCAAAATCCAGCGCGTTGTAATCCAGCAACTGTTGCTGGTATTGGCGATAGATTTCCGCATGCAGGGGGTTGCTGGCGGTGACCTCATCCGGCTCCAGGGCGGCGTTTTTCCAGCCGGAAATGTTCCACTGTAACTGGTTGAGCTGTTCTTTGCTGATGCCTGCTGGCATCAGGTCCTGCAACACCTGGCGGGTTTCAGTGGCATCAAAAATGCTGAACCCGTGGCGATAGGGCAGGTGCTGGATTTCTTCACGGATGATGTGCAAGCCCAGCGAATGAAAGGTGGAAATGTTCAATCGCTCATCGCCCGGCAGTCGCACCAGTTTACCCGCCCGTTGAGCCATCTCCCGGGCAGCCTTGTTGGTAAAAGTAATGGCGGTGATATGCGCCGGATCGACCCGCTGGCGAGCAATGAGGTAGGCAATTTTTTCCGTGATGACGCGGGTTTTTCCACAGCCGGCCCCGGCCAGCACCAGCAAAGGGCCATCGTTATAGATCACCGCTGCCTGTTGGGCCTGATTTAACAATTTGCCACCTGCCAACGGCATGAATGGCGTAAAATTCCCCAACTTTTCATCACGAAACGCTCTTTTGTCTCATTAAGGAAGCTCTGATTGAATCTGGACGAAGCAGGTTATGCCGGAAATGTTCGAGAACAAGGCGAAGTTCGCGGCCAATAGCGGGCTATTGGCAAGGACTTCAAC
>WGBZ01000226.1 GCA_015494035.1 Lysobacterales bacterium
CAACTGCTTGCCAACCACCTGCTGAATTACCTTCAGGCGATCTACTGCCTTCTGTGTCATCGTAATAGGCTCCTTTGTCATGGCCCCTCCTGAAACAAAAAGAGGACATTTTAGAATTGCAGAAAGAGGACATTACAGCTTTGGGCTAACAGTACGAGACAACCACTTTTGAAAAAGGAATGTTACTATTGGGGAATGGAGGGGACTATAAAAGACAAGGACAGAACCACCAGGGAGAAAATCCTAATGATGCTCACCGGCGGCACCGCCGTGGGGCTGATTCCTTTTGTTATTGTGCGTTTTGCCCGTGGCGACTGGCAGGTGGGAATTCTGGACATCATCCTCGTGGTGATTTTTACCAGCCTGTTTTTGACTGTCCGCCTCACGCACAAAACTTTCCTGGCCGGAACCGTATTGGCTATAGCCGCGTTATTTGGTAACGTCATCAGCAGCCATCTTAAAGGGCCAGACCAGATTTACTGGCTCTATCCCACCATGGTTATCACCTTTTATATTCTTCCGGCACGGGTGGCTATTGCTCTGAATACACTGGCAGTATTGCTGGTGATACCGGCTTACGTCGGGAAAATTGATTCAGTCACGGCCACCAGCATCCTGATCACTTTTATTCTGACCAACATCTTTGCCTACGTCTTTTCCAGCCAGATGAATAAGCAACAGAACATGCTGCGGGCATTATCTACCCGTGACAGCCTCACCGGCGTGGGTAATCGTCGGGCCATGATCGAGGAGCTGATTCGTCAAAAGAATGGTCGAGGCAAAACACGTTCCGGCACCGCCTGCCTGATTCTCATGGACCTGGATCATTTCAAGGACATCAATGACCAGTATGGCCACCTGACCGGCGATGACATTCTCAAACAGTTTACCCAAATACTGAAGCAGATGAGCGGCCATAAGGGCCGGGTTTTCCGCTATGGCGGCGAGGAATTCGTGGTGGTTCTGGAGTGCGATCAGGTGGAAGATTGCTGGCAATTGGCGGAAAAGATCCGCACCCACACCGAGCTGAACCGGTTTGTGAAGGACATTCGCCTGACGGTTTCCCTGGGCATTGCGGAAATCGATGCAAGCGAAGACCTGGACAGCTGGCTGAACCGGGCAGACAAGGCCTTGTACAAGGCCAAGAACTCCGGACGCAACCAGACCCGCTTGAGCTCCACCAACACCCACGAAACCCAGGGGGCAACAAAAGAGTTCGCTTCTGAGGCAGCCGGATCACAACCAGCTACGGAAGAATGCAATGAGCTAGTCCCGGACTGAATCACCCATTATTAACAGCGGCTTACAGTCCTATCGCAGTCTTTTTATGTATTATCCTGCCAGGGCTCGCCCGACCCTGCTGCCATTGTCCCGACCCAGTTGCTGGCTGATCCACTGGCCACAGGCTGCCAGTTTCTGCAGGTCGACACCGTGCTCAATACCCAGCCCGTCCAGCAAATAAACCACGTCCTCCGTGGCCACGTTGCCACTGGCACCGGCGGCATACGGGCAACCACCCAGACCCGCCACGGACGCATCAATGGCTTGGGCACCTTCCTGCAGGCACGCGTAAATATTGGCCAGCGCCTGGCCGTAGGTGTCATGAAAATGCAAGGCCAGTTGGGAGGCATCGGCCACTTCCCGGCAGGCCAGGTACAGGTGCCGAGCCTTTTCGGGTGTGCCAACGCCGATGGTGTCGCCCAGGGAAACCTCCCCACAGCCTATGTCCAGCAGGCGTTCGGTGACTTCACGCACCTTCTCCACCGGCACATCGCCTTCGTAAGGGCAACCCAACACGCAGGACACGTAACCCCGCACTGGCAATCCTGCGTTTTTGGCCATGGCCAGTACCGGCTGGAACCGTTCCAGGGACTCATCGATACTGCAATTGATATTTTTGTGTGTAAACGCTTCGCTGGCGGCGGTAAAGACGGCCACCTGATCCAGTTGACCGCATTCCAGCGCCTTGCGCATGCCTGTTTCATTGGGCACCAGCGCTGAATAGCTGACACCAGGGCAATCGGGCAAAGTTACGCACAAGTCACTGGCATCGGCCAGTTGCGGCACCCATTTGGGATGCACGAAACCGGTGACTTCAATGGCTTTAAGACCGGCCCCGACCAGGTGTTCAATCAGGCTCCGCTTGACCGCCAGTGGCACCGTCTGGGGTTCGTTCTGCAGGCCATCCCGTGGCGACACATCCAGTATTCTGACCTGATTGGCACAACTCATTTTGAGGCCTCATCGGTGGATGAAGCGCCGTCACCCTTTTCAGCATCTCCGGCGGCGAAACTGAGCACCACATCACCGGCTTGTAGCAGATCGCCTGCCGAATGATGCACGGTTTCCACGCGTGCATCACGCGGTGCTTTCAGGCTCAGTTCCATTTTCATGGCTTCCATCACAGCAACCGTTTGATCCTTTTTGACCGGCTCCCCGGGGGCCACCAGAATGTTGAGGATTTGCCCGGGCATGGGGGCCACCACCTGCCCTTCGTTGCCCTCGGCGGCAGGCCCTGAGTCGTGCCGTATTTTCTCCAGCACGCATCGCTGATTGCCCAAAATGACATGATACGCCTCGGGCGTTTCATGGATTTGAGCCGACCACGGCAGGGGCCAGGGGAAACGAACGGGTGGGAAGATTTCGGTTTCAGGCACAGTGGGCGCGTCGGAGAGGGCGTTTCCAGTGCCGCGCGTGACCGGACGCAGGGTCAGGGTTTCATCCGCGATCTGCCATTCCACGTCAATGCGCTCATCGCCCTGCCGCAGTGACAATCGCTGCCAGTCGGGGCCAAAGGGTTGCCAGGGAACTGGCGTTGACTGTTCTGGCTGTTCCCCCTGCCCTGTGCGCTCCGTATCATGATGTAACTGCCAGTGAATAATGGCGGCCAGGAAACGGGGCAATGACTCCGGGTTGTCCGTGTGCTCGTCCAGCAAGCCCTGGTCGATGGCATTGGTGTAAAGGCAGTTGTCACGAAACCGGGGGTGATTAATCAAGGTGGTGAGGCTGGCCAGGTTGGTTTTTACGCCACTGATCAGCGTCTGGCGCAGGGCCTCATTCATGGCGTCAATGGCCTGTTCACGGTCTTCGCCCCACACCACCAGTTTGGCAATCATGGGATCGTAATGGATGCTGATGCGATCCGATTGTCGCACGCCGGTGTCCACCAGCACGCGTCCAGGGGCTTCGGCGGGAAAACACAAACGGTCCAACAGACCCACAGACGGCAAAAAATCGTTTTCAGCATCTTCGGCATAAATACGCGCCTCAATGGCATGACCACGCGCGTGCACGTCGTCCTGGGTCACTGGCAGCGGCTGGCCTTCGGCCACGCCAATTTGCCAGGCCACCAGGTCGGTGCCGGTGATCAGTTCGGTGACGCGGTGTTCCACTTGCAGGCGCGTGTTCATTTCCAGAAAATAAAAACGTTGATCGCGATCGAGAATAAACTCCACCGTGCCCGCGCCTTCATAACCCACAGCCCTGGCGGCTCTGACAGCCGCCTCAAGCATGGCCTGGCGGGTGTCCGTGGCCAGTCCCGCTGCCGGCGCCTCTTCGATGATTTTTTGATAGCGCCGCTGGGCCGAACAGTCACGCTCGAACAAATGCAGGTGATTGCCCTGACGGTCGGAAAAGACC
>WGBZ01000227.1 GCA_015494035.1 Lysobacterales bacterium
GTCCAGGGCCTGGACATAGATGAGTTCAGTCGCCAGCGTTTAAATGAAACCGAAGAAGAATTGAGGCAGGAACGGGCTGCGGTGGAGCATTTGTTTCCGTCTGTCTGATCAGCCCCTTGGGTTGAATTTCTGCCATAAAAAAAACGGGTCACCTGCAGGTGACCCGCTTTTTTTGGGGGAGAGAAACAGGACTACTCTTCTTTTTCAGGCAATATGGTGGTCAGGCCGCCCATTTGCCACATTTGCATGCCGCCGCGGTAATATTTGAGCTTTTCTGGCGGGTAGCCGAGTTTTAGCAGCGCGCGAATGGCCGTGGGGGACTGGCCACACCAGGGGCCGTTACAAAACAGAACCAGCGGCTTGGCTTTTGAAAAGTCCCAGTCCTTGGTATCCGTGCTGCCAAAAAGGCGCGAAAAGAAGCCACCGCCTTTTTCCATTTCCGCACTGGTTTTCTTGCGCACCCCGAACAATTCCATGGCGGCGAGCAAATCCGGGTGCAGGTCCCGAACGTTATCATCGCTGAAAGTCGGGAAAGGCACGTTGATCGAACCAGGGATGGTTCCTTTGTGGTACCAGGAGGGCACACGTGCATCGACCAACAGGCCTTTGCCGCGAGAGTATTCATCCTTGAGAAAACGCACCAGCTCCACTTCACCGATGGTGTCCACCTCGTCTGTCACCTTTTCCGGTTGGAAACAGAAAGGCGGGCAGGGGCGAGAGGTTTTGGCAAATCCGCCCGTGATTACGTGGTTCTGGTCCTGATTACGCATGATCTTGATTTTCTTGCCCTGATAGTCAATGATCACATACGGGATTTCCTTGGTGATCTTGACCTTGATGGGCTCGGCCTGGGAAAGGCATGGAAGCAGGAAGAGCAAAGTACCAACGATCATGGCATAGGCAAAAGCATTTCTTTTCATGGAATACCCTCAATCGAACAGGTTATCAAGCAGGCCCAGGAGGGCCTGGCGTGGCGTTTTCGCGCGACTTGATGACGGCCACCAGTCAATGACTTTGGAATACTTCCAGCACCAGAGAGCGGATCTCGCTAAAATTGCCATTCTCACGGTATGCCTGAAACACATATTGTTTTTGTTTGTCGGAGAGTTTCAGGTAAATAAAGTAAGTCGCGGCAAATTTCGATTGTAGTATATTTTCAAAGGCTTGGGGCGATTGCGCTAACTGGGCCGGGGTTGAATTTGCATTAATTTTCAGTTGCGGTTTGGTGGTTACCGTTTCAGCCACTGCGCCGCCTTTCTCGGCCTCTGCATTGAGCATATCCAGATAGTCGTTGGCATCCTGTTTTGCCCCGGCCGGTATGCTCAAGCAAAGCGCGATGGTAAAGAACAGATTACGTTTTGTTTCCCCGATTGTGATGTGCATGGTATCTCTCCTGGTTTTGGTTTTACCCGGCCCTCCTGGTCTGGCATTCACCTCAACTTAAGCCTATCACAATCGCATACTTTTATGTATGGGCCTGTCTTGATGTGTTTCCAGGGTATGAAGTAATCCGCGTTACAAACCGTATTTAACTAAAAACCAACTCTAAATTATCAGGGGAATCCTGAAGTGACCAATTTTGTCATAGTAATAATCAATTTATGGACAAGCCAACATGCCACAACTGGATAAACACCTGATGTATGAACGGGCCGTGCAATGCGTGGCTGCGGATATTGATTTTGTTGACAGGGTTTTCGCCGAACAGAACCAGCGACAACCGCATACGTTGCGGGAAGATTTTTGTGGCACCGCCGCCGCGTGTTGCGAATGGGTCCGGCGCGGGGTGCATCGCCGTGCCTGGGGCATTGATCTGGATGCAGAAGTTCTGGCCTGGGGCAGAAAGCACAATATCAGTCGGTTAACCCCAAGCCAGCAAAAAAAGCTGCAGTTAGTGCAGGAGGACGTGTGTTACGCCCGGGTGCCGGCTGTGGATGTGGTGTTGGCCATGAACTTCAGTTATTACCTGTTCAAAACACGCGATCGGCTGCGTTCCTATTTCACTTCGGTGCGCCAGTCATTAACAGCCGATGGCCTGTTTGTGCTGGATGCATTTGGGGGCTCGGAGGCTTTCCAGACCCTGAATGAATCTCGAAAGTGCGATGGCTTTACGTACGTGTGGGAACAGGCCGAGTTTGATCCGATCACTCATGATGTGCTGTGTCACATTCACTTTGAAACTGAGAACGGACAGAAAGTCTCTCCGGCCTTCACGTATGACTGGCGCCTGTGGACCTTACCCGAAATTCGTGAATTGCTGGGCGAGGCCGGTTTCACGCAGGTGGCCGTTTACTGGGAAGGGGTGGACAGGGAAACGGGTCAGGGCAACGGGGTTTACGAGCTGGCGGAAAAGGGCAGCGCAGACCCGGCCTGGATTGCCTATCTGGTGGCAAAAGTCTAATGGGAATATTATGGGGAAGTAAATCAGGCGCTCAAATGTGACAGCTCGCGCTCCAGTTGTTCTGGGTTGGCAAAGTTCAACTCCAGTAAGCGCTTGAGTTTGGTAAAGCTGATGACATCAATTTTGGTCCATTGCGCACCGATGCAGTCTTCCTTGATGTGCGCAATGACCACGCTCATGGTGATGCCGGAAAAATCTTCCAGGTTGATTTTGACGCGAAAAATATCGCCCACCTTGCCCTCCCAGTTGGGTGGTTTTTTTAGCAGTGTGCCTTTCAGGGAGATGTCCAGTATCTGGCTGTTCCACAAGCCATTGCCAGAAAAAAGCTGGATGTCGGCCTGAAAAGGCAGGCGGCGGAATTGGCGGCGTTCTTCAGTCATGCAAGATGAGTGTGTTTAGGTTTGACGAATCTCGTGTGGTTTGGCAGCGGCATATTGCCAACTACAGACCGAGCCTACCGGTTGAGATGTTTGCCATTTTAGCAGGAATGCAGCGGGATGAGGTCAGCGGGCTTAGAATGAATTGCCTTGCCTATTGGCTTTTTGCGGCCATTCCTGGCAACAAACGGTAGAGTCCCTTGTAATCATCGCTGGTGGCCGGTATCAGGTTTTGGCTGTTTAATTCCACCAGCGCGCTATAGCCTTCATTGTCGCCGCCCATGTCCAGCAGCGCCTTGCGGATTTTTGAAGTGGTGGCCAGGTTCAGCTCGGGCGAAGCCAGAAAAGCCCGCCCAGGCAGTGACTCACTGTGTTTGAGAGAGAAAAAATTCGGGTACAGGCGATAGGTGGAATCCGGCACGATGGCGGCATCCGCTTCCTGATCAAAAATTTGTTCCACCGCATCGCGCCAGGACAGGGCGCTGGCGGCTTTGACCGGCTGCTGGAAAAGGTCCGTGAACCAACGGTCAAAATAAATGGAAGACAGGCTCGGGCTTGGCAGCACCACCACTTTCTTTCCCACCAGAAACTCATTCAGTTTTTTGCCTTCGGCCGGTTCTTCCTCGGCAATCAGATGGTAGGTGATGTTTTCCTCTTTGCGGGCCAGCGGGACATAGCCTTTTTTCTCGATGCGGAAGGAGGCCACGTGGGGGTCATCCAGGGTCAGGTCGGGCATTTTTGTCCGAGCTTCCCGCCAGTAAAAATAGTAGTTCTTTGGCAGTAACAGGATGATGTCATAGCCGGTTTTTTTGCTTAGCCACTGGCGCAAGGGTTCGTACACCAGTTTGGCTTTTTCAGGCGGGTAGGTGGATACAATCTGCAAGGTGAGTTCTTTGGCCTGTAGCGCCGCTGCCATCAGGCACGCGAGTCCAC
>WGBZ01000228.1 GCA_015494035.1 Lysobacterales bacterium
CTATTGCGTGCGGTTTGCGCCTTGAACTGAACAATTTTACACGACAATCTGCTCGCGTCAGATTCAATCAGAGGCTCCCTAACCAACCACGCGTTTAAACTTCGTTAATTATTCCCCCGGTATGAACAGAAATAGTGCTGGCCTGATGACTTTCAATCTGAGATAAAAACTTTTCATGCCCGTTGCCCCGACCACTATCCGGATTCTGCCTTTCGACGACTTGTCGCTGGCCGAGCTGTATGCGCTGCTGGCTTTGCGTCAACAGGTGTTTTGCGTGGAGCAAAACTGCCCTTACCAGGACTGCGACAATCGTGATCAGATTGCCTGGCACGTGCTGTTGCAGGCAAGCGGTGATGACCCAAGCGCGTTGCTGGCCTATGCGCGTGTGCTGCCGCCGGGGCAGACGCATGATGGCGATGCCAGCATTGGCCGGGTGGTCAGTGCCCCGGTGGCACGCGGGTGTGGGCACGGACTGGCCGTGATGCAGGCGGCCATCGACTTTTGCCAGCAGCGCTACCCCGAGACTGGCATCACCTTGTCGGCGCAATCCTACCTGCATGATTTCTACCGCCAGCTGGGTTTTGAAAACACAGGCAAATTTTACCTGGAAGACAACATACCGCATCAACAAATGCGCCTGGCACCGCTTGCAGGGCACCGTCGGTCTGAGGACGCCCAGGCATGAAAAGTGCACTTTTCCGGGCACTTTTGTGGCTCAGCAGTCGCTTCAGCCTGCGCGCCAACCAGCGTTTTGCCGAACAGTTGGCGCGTGGGGTGTGGCAGTTGTCACGGCGACATCGGCAGGTGATTGAAACCAATATCCGGCTGTGTTTTCCGCAGTTATCCGCCCAACAGCAGGAACGACTGGCACGTCAGTCCCTGGCCGAAACCCTGAAAACAGCGCTGGAACTGGGGCCGCTGTGGAAAAAATATGGCCACCAGATTGACGATTTGATTGCCAGTACCAGTGGCTGGGAGGCGGTGCAGGCGGCTGCCGGTCAGGGCCAGGGCGTGCTGATTGCAGCCCCGCACCTGGGTAACTGGGAAGTGCTGGGCCTGTTTTTGTCGCGCTTGCCGAACTTTGCCTTGCTGTACAAGGCGCCCGAGCAGGCCGGGGTTGAAAACACCTTGCTGCGTTATCGTGGTCAGGCCGGCGCCCGCCAGATTGCGGCCACGCCGACGGCGGTGCGGCAGATTCTGAAGACACTCAAAGCCGGTGGTGCGGTGGGCATCCTGCCGGACCAGAAACCCAAGGCCGGCCAGGGCGAGTTTGCGCCCTTCTTTGGCCAGCCGGCCTACACCATGACGCTGTTTTCTCGTCTGGCGGCCAAAACCCGCGTGCCGGTGTTCGTGGCAGCAGCCATTCGCCGCCCTCAAGGTAATGATGGCGAGGATGGCGAGGGTTTTGACCTGCATTTTGTGCCCGCTGATGAAGCCATCTACGGCTCACCGACCGAGTCGGTGGCCAGCCTGAACGCGGCGCTGGAAAACCTTATCCTGAAAGCGCCGGAACAATATCAGTGGAGCTACAAGCGATTTAGTATCACCCCCGAAGGCGTGCCCAACCCTTATCACCGGTCGGAGATAAGCGGCAATTAAGGAGTCTCTGGCCAAATCGTGAACTCGCTTCTCACGCCTGAAATGCCCGTTAACTGCATTGAAGCCCTTGCCAATAGCCTGCTATTGGCCGCGAACTTCGCCTTGTTCTTGAACATTTCCGGCATAACCTGCTTCGTCCAGATTCAGTCTAACCAAAAAGACCGGGCTGGTTTACGGCGTGTTGCGGTTCAAAACTGACGCCCAGGCCAATCAGGCGCACCGGCCGCTTCCCCCGCGACCACGCCGTTTTCAGTAAGTGCTCAAAGTCCGCCAGGCCAATGTCCACGCCCCGGCTCTGGGCCGTGGTGGTATGAAAATCAGCAAAGCGCAGTTTGATCTGACGCGTGCCGATGGCCTGCTGCGGGTGTCGCTGTTGATGGGCCTGCAGGCGTTGCAGAAAAAGCAGGTACAACTGCTGCAGGGCTTTTCGGCAGGCTGGCAAATCTGGCAGGTCGGTGGCAAAGGTATCTTCCACGCTCAGGGACTTTCGCACCCGCCTGGAGACCACCGGCCGTTCATCGCGTCCATAGCTAAGTTCATGCAGGCGCAGGCCGAACACGCCGAAATGACGTTGCAGTTCAATCAGTGGGAATTTTTGCAGTTGCGCGCAGGTCTCAATGCCCAGCGAGGCCAGTTTGGCTGCGGTGACCCGTCCCACGCCCGGAACTTTCTTCACCGGCAGGTCATGCACAAAGC
>WGBZ01000229.1 GCA_015494035.1 Lysobacterales bacterium
CACGCAATAGCACGCTATTGTGAAGGTTTGCTACGTAGAAATGGGCGATTTTGCGCCGCAAGATGCCGTGTCACGATTCGATCAGAGCTTCCCTAACGTTCCGGCGTTAGTACCAGACACAAAAAACCCCGGATTTTCGCCGGGGTTTTTTGTGCACAGGTTTTTCATTACGCCTGGGCTACTGGCATTCACCATCCTTCATGGAACAGGTCTTTATCCCCAGCAGGCTGTACAAGGGGCACCAGCCCATCAGCGCGGTTGCCAGTGGCACGATACCGATGGCACCTAGCCAGTTCTTTTCGATGATGCCCCAGGCAATCAGGGCAAGGCCGATCAAAATACGTAAAACCTTATCGATGCTTCCAACGTTTTTCTTCATGTTTACTCTCCTGTTGTTGACGGAGAAAGAATACCTTCGCCCACCCTGCCAGTCTGTGACTCAAGTCACACAGGAGCTTCTTTTCAGTGTCGCGCTATTATTGTTAACCTGGCACCAATATAGGTGATGCCAGGTTAATAGCTCAGCAACACCACCCGCCCACGCTGCAATCGCAGCTTGCCGGCCCTTTCCATTTTTTTCAGCAGGCGTGACACCACTTCACGCGACGTGCCAAGTTCATCGGCAATCTGTTGATGGGTGCGGGCCACAATGGCACAACTGACACCCGAATCATGGGTTTCTGAGGTGACTTCGGCATTGGCCTGCAACCAGTCCCACAACCGCTCGGGCAGACTTTTGAATACCACCGAATCCACCAGATCAATCAGGTGCGCCAACCGTTGGCTGAGGGTTTCAAACATAAATGAGCGCCAGTGCTCATTTTCGCGCGTCCACTGCCGCACACGCGGAGCTGGCACCAAAAAAGCCATCACTTGGGTCAGGCAGACCGCCTGGGCGGGAAAAGGTTGGCGGTTCAGAATGCAACCGCTACTGAGTACACAGGATTGACCTCGATCAATATGGTAAAGGGTAATCATGCGCCCATCCAGAGCCGGCCTTTGCACGGCAATCTGGCCCTGCTCCACCACCACCAGATTTTCACAGGCTTGCCCAGTATAAAGGACGATTTGTCCAGCAGGCCAGTGCACCTGCTTGACTTCCGGACAATTACTCAGCCAATGGATTATTGATTCTTGCATACCACGCGCACTCCATCACCCTGTCATAAGCCTGTCATATTCATCACCTACATTAGCGGCCAACACCAACCAGCAGAGGAAAATGCCATGAATAAAAACCTTTTTTATCGTTCTGTGCTTGCCACCGCGCTACTCATTGGCTTGGCGCCGCTGGGTTCCAGCCAGGCGGCATCACGCAACCACATCGACATTGTGGGTTCCTCCACAGTTTACCCCTTTGCCACTGTGGTGGCTGAAACATTCCACAATAAAACCGGCATGCGCACTCCTAAAGTTGAATCCACAGGTTCAGGCGGTGGCTTGAAACTGTTTTGCGCCGGGGCGGGCATCAATACCCCGGACATCACCAACGCGTCCCGACGCATCAAGAAAAGCGAATATGACCGCTGTCAGGCTAATGCTGTCAAGGGTATTATTGAAGTGCCTATCGGTTTTGACGGCATCGCCATCGCCAATGCCAAATCCGGCCCGGAGTTTGATCTCAGCAAACGGGATATTTATCTGGCATTGGCAAAACAAGTGCCCGGCAAGACGCCTGGTCAGTTAATTGACAATCCCTATACCCGCTGGAACCAGATCAACCCGGCTTTGCCCAACGAGAAAATCGAGGTACTGGGCCCGCCACCCACCTCGGGCACCCGGGATGCTTTTGCGGAACTGGCGCTGGAAGGTGGCTGCAAGACCTTCAACTGGATCAGGAATTTGAAAACGGCCTCCAAGGCCGCAAAAAAATCCGGTGATCCGGCCAAAGCAAAAGCATTGAAAGCCAGGTATAAAAACATCTGTCACGCCATTCGTGAAGACGGCGCATACATCGAAGCCGGCGAAAACGACAACCTGATTGTGGAAAAACTGGGCAAAAACCCACATGCACTGGGCGTGTTTGGCTTCAGTTTTCTGGATCAGAACGCAGACAAGGTCAAAGGCGCGAAGGTCGAGGGTGTTCCGGTAACCTTTGAAAACATTGCCGATGGCAGTTACCCCATTTCCCGGCCACTGTTTTTCTATGTCAAAAAAGCCCACCTGGGCAAAATACCCGGCCTGGAAGGCTATATAAAGGAATTCACCAGCGAGGACGCCTGGGGTGATGAAGGCTATCTGACCGATAAAGGACTGATTCCCTTGCCTGAAGCACAACGCCAGGTGGTGGCCAGACAGGCCCGGGAAGCCGTTCCCATGAGCGCCCCTCCTGCTGACTAAACAGGCAGCACTTGCATACTGCGCTTGCATACTAAAGGTGGCTTGTGCTAAAGCACAAGTCACCTGCCTTTGTTTATCAAGCAAGCTATCAATGCGACAACTCTGTTGTACCTCATTAAGGCAGCAACTGAGTACCTTGTGCAAGCTTGCTTCGCAAGCAGATTATTTCAACAAGAGCACCCTGTGTGATTAACCTTATAGGCACTCAATGAACGTGACTTCTCTCCTGTTGGTATTGGTAAGCATAGCATTGCTGGGCTATTTTGGCGGCTACCGCAAGGCTCGGGCTTTGAGCAGCTCGGCCAAAACCCATTCCCGACCACAATACCATGGGTATCTGGTGGCCCTATGGGCCTTGTTGCCCGCCTTGGCTGTGCTCATGGCCTGGACAATGAGTCAGGAGGCCATAATAACTCGGCTGGTCATGTCCGAGCTGCCAGCCACGGCCCAGCACCAGTCTGCGGCTGAAAGAAGCCTGTTCATCAACCAGTTCAAAAACCTGGCACAAGCCAAAAAATCCGCTGTTGACGAAAGTGGTGTGTCCCTGCCTAATGAAGAAGACGACCCACTCACAAACCAGGCTGCCAACCGTTATCTTCACTGGCAGGAACGCAGCCAGGTGGCTCGCACATTGGCCGTAATCACACTGGCGGCACTGGCAATATGGTTAACACTCAGACGTTTGCGCGCTTCCTTCCAGGCACGAAACCGAGTGGAAAAAATCATCCAGTTCATCATGATGTTATCTGCTTCCATCGCCATTTTAACGACGGTCGGCATTGTGTTTTCGGTCTTGTTTGAAGCCTTGCAGTTCTTTCGCCACGTACCCATCACCGAGTTCCTTTTCGGCACCCACTGGAACCCCCAAACTGCTATACGTGCCGACCAGGTGGGCGGCTCAGGCAGTTTTGGCGCCATTCCACTGTTCACTGGCACCTTGCTCATTTCACTCATTGCCTTGAGCGTGGCGGTTCCACTGGGCTTGTTTTCAGCCATTTACCTGGCAGAATACGCATCCCCGCGTGTGCGCGCCATTGCCAAGCCGGTTATGGAAATGCTGGCCGGCATTCCCACGGTGGTTTATGGTTTTTTTGCTGCCTTGACCGTGGCGCCGCTCATTCGGCAGACCGCCGAAAGCCTCGGCCTTTCTGCCTCCTCGGAAAGTACACTGGCTGCGGGATTGGTGATGGGCATCATGATCATCCCCTTTGTTTCCTCCCTGTCAGATGATGTGATTTCTGCGGTGCCTCAAATACTACGCGACGGCTCATACGCCATGGGGGCCACCAAAAGTGAAACCATCAAGCAAGTGATCATACCCGCCGCCTTGCCAGGTATTGTCGGGGGCGTGTTGCTGGCTGCCTCCCGGGCCATTGGAGAAACCATGATTGTGGTCATGGCCGCAGGCCTGGCAGCCAACCTGACGGCCAATCCGCTGGATTCAGTCACTACCGTAACCACCCAGATTGTGACACTGCTGACCGGCGATCAGGAGTTTGACAGTCCCAAGACCCTAGCGGCATTTGCTCTTGGGCTGGGCTTGTTTGTGGTGACACTGGGCTTGAACATCATTTCCCTCTATGTGGTCCGCAAATACCGGGAACAATACGAGTAAGACTATGAATCACACAGAAAAAATTCAGCACAGCCTCAAGAAACGCCATGCGCGGGAAAAACGCTTCCGTTTATATGGTCTTCTGTCGGTCAGTATCAGCATTCTTTTCCTGCTCAGCCTCCTTGGTGATATTGGTTTCAAAGGCATGCCAGCTTTCTGGCAAACCAAAGTCAAACTGGACATTCACCTGGATCCCGAGCGACTGGGACTGGGGCCAAATCCGGATCAGGACGATCTGTTTCAGGCCAATTACCAGCGTTTGATTGCCGACACCCTGACGCGCATGTTCCCGGATGCCAAAACGCGTCAGCAGCGACGCGCCTTGAAAAACCTGGTGAGCAAATCCGCCGCTTATGAACTACGGGATGCTGTCATAGCCAATCCGCAACTGTTGGGACAAACACGGCCTTTCTGGTTTCTGGCCAAAGACGATGTCGATGTTTACATGAAAGGCAGAATTGATCGTAACTTGCCGGAAAGCCAAAGACGCATCAAGGACTATCAACTGGCCTGGATTGACACCCTGAAATCCCAGGGGCGTCTCAAACAGGGTTTCAATACCACGTTCTTCACCAACAGCGACTCACGCGAGCCGGAACAGGCCGGCATACGCGGAGCCTTTACGGGTTCCATGCTGACCATGCTGGTGACCTTGTCACTGGCCTTCCCCATCGGTGTGCTGGCCGCATTGTATCTGGAAGAATTCGCGCCGCAAAACAACCGCTGGGTTGACCTGATCGAAATCAATATCAACAACCTGGCAGCGGTACCCTCCATTGTTTTCGGTCTGCTGGGACTGGCGGTGTTCATTGGCTTCTTTGGTGTGCCTCGCTCCGCGCCACTGGCCGGTGGCCTGGTGCTCACCCTGATGACACTGCCCACCATTATCATTACCAGCCGGGCTGCCATTAAAGCCGTGCCGAACTCCATTCGCGAGGCTGCGCTGGCTTTGGGCGCCTCCAAAACCCAGGTGGCCTTTGGTCACGTGTTGCCGTTGTCTTTACCGGGCATCCTCACGGGCACCATTATCGGCATGGCGCAAGCCCTGGGTGAAACCGCGCCCTTGTTACTTATTGGCATGGTGGCCTTTGTGGCTGATGTGCCGCACAGCATTTTCGACCCGTCCACGGCCTTGCCGGTGCAAATCTATTTGTGGGCTGACAGCCCCGAACGCGCCTTTGTGGAACGCACCTCCGCAGCGATTATTGTATTATTGCTGTTTCTGATGGCCATGAACGCACTGGCAGTGTTTATGCGTAAAAAATTCGAAAACAAATGGTGATCGCATGACTCTGGACAAAACGGCTTTGGTCGTCGATAACAACAACAACAGCACCGAAGTTAATCTGACGGGCTCCGCCAGCGACACGGCCGATATGCTCGACATGACCATCGGTGAGACCGTCGGCAAGGCCCTGCTTGAAGACGCCAAGCTCAACGTCCGTCATGCCAATGTGTTTTATGGCGACAAACAGGCTATTCACGACATCAGTCTTGATATTGGCAAAAATGAAGTGCTGGCCATGATTGGCCCGTCGGGTTGTGGCAAATCCACCTTCTTACGTTGCCTTAATCGCATGAATGACACCATACCGATATGTCGGGTGGAAGGATCATTCCTGCTGGATGGGGAAGATATTTACGACCGTCGGCAGGACCCTGTCCTGCTGCGTTCTCGCGTCGGCATGGTGTTTCAGAAGCCCAACCCTTTTCCCAAGTCCATTTACGATAATGTGGCCTATGGCGTGCGCCTGCATGGGCTGGCCAAAAACCGCGCTGAACTGGACGAAATTGTGGAAAAAAGCCTGCGCCGGGCCGGCCTGTTTAACGAAGTCAAGGATGATCTCCACAAGCCGGGTACCGGGCTTTCAGGGGGGCAGCAGCAGCGTTTGTGCATTGCGCGAACCATTGCCATAGACCCGGAGGTCATACTCATGGATGAGCCCACTTCGGCCCTTGACCCCATCGCCACCGCCCTGATCGAAGAGCTGATCACCGAACTGAGTGAAAAATACACCATTGCCATTGTTACACATTCCATGCAGCAGGCCGCACGCGTCTCCAACCGCACGGCCTATTTCCACATGGGAAAACTGGTGGAAGTCAATGACACTGACTCGGTATTCACAACACCGCAACACCCCTTGACCGAAAACTATATCACCGGCCGATTCGGCTAGGAGCACACATGGAACTGGGACAGCACATTTCACAGCGTTATAACCAGGAATTGGAAAACATACGCAATCAAGTACTGAAAATGGGTGGCTTGGTGGAGCAACAATCCATCAACGCCGTCAAGGCCCTGCTCAATCACGACCCGGAACTGGCCAGGGAAGTGGCCAGCCGCGATGATGAAGTCAACAGCATGGAAGTTGCCATTGATGAAGAGTGCACCCGTGTGATTGCCAAACGTCAGCCGGCTGCCAGTGACTTGCGCCTGGTGGTAGCGGTGATCAAAACCATCACCGATCTGGAACGCATTGGCGACGAAGCGCAGAAAATTGCCCTGTATGCGCAAAAACTGTCCCTGCGTGATACCGTTAATGACATGCATTCGGAACTGGCTCATCTGAGCCGGCGAGTGCTGGACACCCTGCGCGACTCCTTGCATGCGTTTGCCCGACTGGATGCCAATCAGGCGGTGGAAACGCTGGGCCAGGACAAACACATTGACAAGGAATTCGAGAACCTTTCCCGTCTGTTAATCACTCACATGATGGAAGATCCGCGCCGCATCAAAAGCGCCCTGCGCGTCAACTGGTGCGCGCGCTCGCTGGAACGCATCGGCGACCATGCCCAGAACCTGTGCGAATACGTGATTTACCTGGTCAAGGGAAAGGACGTGCGGCACAAATCCCTGGAACACATCCGGGCCAAACATTTTCCCATGGATGATGAGGAAACCCCTTTCGTGACACCAAAACTGGCGGATTAAGGCATGGCTCAATTGCTGCTGATAGAAGATGACCACGCCATTGCGCGCATGCTGCAGACATTTCTTTCGGCACAGGGATATCAGGTGCGGCATTGCGAAGACGCCACAAGCGGTTTGATCAGCCTGCACGACAACCCACCTGACCTGTTGATTCTGGACTGGATGTTGCCTGATCGCAGCGGGCCAAAACTTATTCGCCAGTTGCGCGGCGGGGAGATTTTCAGGGATTTGCCCATTTTGATGCTAACCGCCAGGGCCGAAGAAGAAAACAAGATCGCCGGGCTGGAAGCCGGAGCCGATGATTACCTGACAAAACCGGTATCAGTCAAGGAACTGCGGGCACGTGTACGCGCACTTTTGCGGCGTTCCCAACGCCTGGCACCAGATAATCGCCTGCATCTGGGCCGTCTGATACTGGACCCTGAGGCACGCACAGTGCTGGCCAATGGTGAGCCCATGGCTATCAGCGGCAAGGAGTTCGAACTACTGCAAGTCTTTCTGCAAAAGCCCGATCGAATTTTCAGTCGCGCACAACTGCTTGACCGCTTATGGGGCCATGGCAGCTATGTGGAGGAACGCACCGTGGATGTGCACATCATGCGTTTGCGAAAGCTGCTTAAACAGCATGGGCTTTCTGCGGCCCTGAAAACCGTTAGGGGAATGGGCTACCGCCTGGAAAGAAGCGCGCTGATGCCGCACGATTCCATCGCAAATCCATGAGCGATTACCTCGGCCAAGAAATCTGGCGCGTGCTGCTGGCCGTGTTCCTGGGTGTCCTCGGCGGTCTACTCAGTGGCCAATGGTTATTGAGCTTCACCTTCGCCCTGCTTGGATACCTGATCTGGTTCTGGTATCGCTTGTGGCAGATCAATCAGTGGTTGCTTAACGGAGCCAAGGCTGAAGAGGCGCCGGAGTGTCATGGGATTCTGGCGCAACTGGTGTACCGCTTCCAGCGTTTGCAACGCAAAAGTGCCATGCGCAAGCAACGTTTGCAAACCCTGGTGACACGTTTACAGGGCATTATTGCCAATTTGCCCTATGCGACGGTGGTTCTTAACGGCCAAAACGAAATCCAATGGTTTAACCCCAGGGCCATAACGACTTTGCAACTGAATCCGCACACCGACCCGGGTCAACGACTGGACAACCTGGTGCGATTACCTGAGTTCCAGGCCTTTCTCGATCAAGCCCCCCAAACAATGTCTTCTGAATCAGATCCCGCTCCCGAACTGGTTCTGGAAAGCCCTTTTGGTCAACAGGATTTTCTGGCCGTACAGCTGGTACCCATTGAGCAGGACTTGCGCTTGTTAATCGCACGCAACGTCACCGATCAATTGCAATCACAGAAAATACGACGTAATTTTGTGGCCAATGCCTCGCACGAATTGCGATCACCACTCACTGTCATTGCCGGATATCTTGAAATGTTGCAGGAAGATCCCGCCATGCCCCAACAGGCACAGGAAATGATTCATGTCGCTTTCAAACAAGCCCAACGCATGCAGGGACTGGTGGAAGACCTGCTCATGATTTCCCGCCTTGAAAGCTCCAGCATTGATGACCAGGATCGACAACTTATTCCGGTCGCCCAGTGCGTAGAAGAAATCATCACCACCCTGAGCAAGAACCATAAAGGCACCTGCAGCATTGAATCCAGTCTCGATAAGCAGCTGTGCCTTAAAGGCCGGGAAACGGAAATTGCCAGTGTGATCCAGAATCTAATCGGCAATGCGCTACGCCATAACCCGGATGGCACCACAGTGACGGTGACTTGGACTGCCTTGCGCACAGGTGAAGCTCGTTTAATTGTGGCAGATAACGGGCGCGGTATAGACACCAAACACTTGCCACACCTCACAGAGCGTTTTTACCGGGTCGACAAGGGTCGTTCGAAAAAACACGGGGGCACAGGCCTGGGGCTGGCGATTGTGCAACACGTGGCACAACGGCATCAGGCGCGTCTGGACATTCACAGTGAAAAAGGCATCGGCAGTGAATTCCGCATCACCTTTCCAGCCAATCTCGTGGCTGCCTGTCCGGCGCAGGATGACAATACTGTCGATGCTGGCGTCATAAATCCGTCACATTGAAGACCTAAACTGCGCCGGAGCGTTTATTGAGACCACAGCATCCACCTTAACCCTTCACCGATTCAGGGAGAGCCACGATGAAAATGAACTTACCCCTTTCTGCCGGATTTCATGCCACAAGAAACACGCGTGGACTACTGGGACTGGCCATTGCTGCGTGCCTGGCCAATGCCACGCCAGCGTTTGCGGATCAGCGCAATGAGGAAATCCGTCTGCTGAAAGCGCAACTGGCCCAGCTAAGCGCGCGGCTGGAAAAGCTGGAACAGGCCTCTGCCAGCAACAAAAAACAACCGGAAAATGCCCCGGAAACACACAAAGCTCAGCCACTGGCCAAGGCCAAAGGCCAGCATGATAAGCCAAACGCCTTACAACACCCAGACTTTAAACACTGGCCTCACCGAATCGCTTTTAATGCCGATTTGCGTTACCGCCAGGAATACATTGACGAAAAAGGCAAGGACACCCGCTTTCGCCACCGCATCCGTTTCCGCACCGGCATGAAAATGAACCTGACACCCGATATCTTGCTGGGTTTTCAACTGGCCAGCGGCGACGACAACCCGGTTTCCAATAATGTCACGCTGGATCATGCGTTTTCCAACAAGGACATTCGCCTCAACAAGGCCTATGCAAAATGGAAATTCAGCCCACGACTGTCCGGCGAATTTGGCAAATTCAGCAACCCCTTTGACCGCCCCAACAAAACCCCGCTGGTGTGGGATAACGACCTGATTCCCGAAGGCGCCGCCCTGACTTTTGCCCCCGGCGGCTTTGAAGCGGTGTTGGGCTGGTTCTCGGTGGAAGAAAGAAAGGCCGACAAAGACACCCAACTGTGGGGAGCGCAGCTGCGAAAATCCTTCACCCTGGCCGGTGGCAACCGTTTGAAGCTGGCCGCCAGTTACTACGATTACCTTCATCTGCAAGGGTTTGCGCCGCTTTACGATGGCAAAAGCCGCGGCAACCTGCTGGATGCCAATGGCGCTTATCTCAGCGATTACAATGAGTTTGAGCTGTTTGGTGAATACCATACCCGCGTCGGTCAATGGCCGCTGCTGGTGTTTGCCGATTACACGCAAAACACCGCCGCTGAAACGGATCAGGACACTGCCTGGACGGCCGGCGCGCAATTGGGCAAGGCGAAAAAGCCTGGCACCTGGCAGTTCAGCCTGGCCTGGCTGAGTACAGATGCCGAAAGCGTGGTTGGCCTGTTTAATGATTCGGATTTTGCCGGTGGCAATGTCAATGCCAAAGGCGCACTGTTCAAGTTCAAATACGCCATCAACGCCAAAACCTATGCAGGCCTGGCCTATATTGATTCGCAAAAAAACAAGGACAGCGCCAGCGCAGTGGATTACGATCGCCTGCAGGTGGATGTGGGCTGGAAGTTCTAAAGCCACTCTCTTTTTTACTCCGCCAAAGACGGTCTGCCCATCTGGAAAAAATCAGACCGGAATGAACTTGGGCAAGCTGCTGGCTTGCCCTTTTTTGTGGCTGGCTTTCACTCAAAAGGCCCATTACAATGCGGCCATGAAGATCAATCAAAGGCCCCTGCCCTACGCAGAGAAGCTGGCTCAACGGCAATTGAAGGACATTGATACGGTGGTGATTCACTGCACCGAACTGCCTGACCTGGCCACGGCGCGCCAGTTTGCCGAAAAAGTTCATTACGCCAGTGGCACCGGCAACAGCGGCCATTTCTACATCGACAAAAACGGTGAAGTGCATCAATGGGTGCCATTAAACCGGGTGGCACATCATGTGGCCGGCCACAATGCCCACAGCATTGGCATTGAGCTGGACAACCGCGGTCGCTATCAGGACTGGTTCGCCTCAGACCACCAGACGCCCACAGACCCTTACCCGCCCCGGCAAATCGCCGCACTGGTCGCCTTGCTGAAACAGCTGCAACAAAAACTGCCATCGCTCAAATACATTGCCGGTCATGAAGACCTGGATCAGCGCCTGATTCCAGCCGAAGACAATCCGGAACGCCTGATTCGGCGCAAAATTGACCCGGGCCCGCTGTTTCCGTGGGAAACGGTGATGGCCAATACG
>WGBZ01000230.1 GCA_015494035.1 Lysobacterales bacterium
GGTTTGCAACGCAGAAATGGACGATTTTACGCCACAAGATGCCGTGTCACGATTCGATCAGAGGTTCCCTTGGCGTCCAAAAATTTTGATGCCAAAGCCGCGCGGTCATGAATCGTCTGCTTTGTCCGCCGCCTGTGTCGAGGCGTCAGCGCGCAGGCGTCTGGCTTCCTCGATCAGGGAATCAACCACCCCGGGATCGGCCAGGGTGCTGGTGTCACCCAGCTGATCGTCATCCCCTGCGGCAATTTTGCGCAGAATCCGACGCATGATTTTTCCCGAGCGGGTTTTGGGCAGGCCCGGGGTTATCTGGATAACTTCCGGGCGCGCAAAGGCGCCAATGCGTTCACGCACCTGTTGCCTCAATGACTGAATCAGCCCGGCAGTTTTTTCCACGCCGTGACGCACGGTCACAAAGGCGTAAATGCCCTGGCCCTTGATGGGATGTGGAACACCAATCACGGCGGCTTCGGCCACTTGCGGGTGGGCCACCAGCGCGCTTTCCACCTCGGCGGTGCCCAGCCGGTGACCGGACACATTAATCACGTCATCCACACGGCCGGTAATCCACCAATCGCCATCGGCATCGCGACAAGCGCCATCGCCGGTAAAATAACGCCCCGGCAGCGGACGGCAATAGGTTTCCAGAAAGCGTTTGTGATCACCATGAATGTCACGCGCCTGCCCCGGCCAGCAGCTGGCGATGGTGAGCAAGCCACTGACATTGCGGCCTTCTGCCACCTCGCCTGCTTCATTCACCAGTTGCGGCTGAATGCCCAGAAATGGCGCCACCGCCGCGCCGGGTTTCATGGCATGCACGCCGGGAATCGGCGTTAACATGATGCCGCCGGTTTCGGTTTGCCACCAGGTGTCAACGATCGGGCAGCGGCCTTCACCCACCACGTGAAAATACCACTCCCAGGCTTGCGGGTTGATGGGTTCGCCGACGGTGCCCAGCACGCGCAAACTGCTGCGCCGGCTTTGCTTGACCGGCTCGTCCCCGGCAGCCATCAGCGCCCGGATCGCCGTGGGTGCGGTATATAAAATGTTCACCTGGTGCTTGTCCACTTCGCGCCAGATACGGCCGGCATCGGGATAGTTCGGCACGCCCTCGTACACCAGCGTGGTGATGCCATTGGCCAGTGGCCCATACACCAGATAACTGTGGCCGGTAATCCAGCCCACGTCCGCGGTGCACCAGTAAATGTCACCGGGCTGGGTGTCGAACACCATTTCATGGGTCAGACTGGCATAGGTCAGGTAGCCGCCAGTGCTGTGCACAATGCCCTTGGGTTTGCCGGTGGAACCGCTGGTATAGAGGATAAACAAGGGGTCTTCAGCGTTACGACTGGCGGCCTCGCAAGCAGGTGGCGCGTCTTCCCGCAACATGGCGTAATTGTGGTCGCGGCCCTTTTCCCAATGCACGCCGGTGCCGGTATAAGGCACCACCAGCACGCCATCGACGCGGGTTTTTGCCAGCTCCAGGGCTTTATCAACGGTGTTTTTCAGCGCGATGCGTTTGCCGCCCCGGCGCCCTTCATCGGCGGTAATGACCAGGCTGGCCTGGCAATCATCAATGCGATCGGCCAGGGCCTCGGCAGAAAAACCGGCAAACACCACCGAATGCACCGCGCCAATGCGGGCGCAAGCCAGCATGGCAAACACGGCCTCGGGAATCATCGGCAGATAAATCATCACACGGTCATCGGCCTGCACACCCAGTTGCTTCAACACATTGGCGAAACGACAGACCTCATCGTGCAATTCCTGAAAGCTGATGTGGCGACTGTGCTCCGGCTCGTCCCCCTGCCAGATCAATGCAGTGTCGTCGGCCTTTTCGGGCAAGTGGCGATCAATGCAGTTGTGACAGGCATTCAGTGCACCGTCGGCAAACCAGCGGATGCGCACCTGACGATGCCCGTAGTGGCAGTCGCGGACTTCAGTAAAAGGCGTAAACCAGTGCAAGCGCCGGGCCTGTGCGGCCCAAAAGGTCTCGGGGTCCTCCAGCGCCTGCTGGTGCCAGCGCTGCCATTGCTGTGGGTCAATGCCGTGCCGGTTGCGGTAAAAATCCGCCGCATACACCGGCCCCTCGGGACAGGGGCCCGATGCACTGGATTGTGAAGCGGGGGCGTGCTCCTGTGACATCTGCTGTTTCCTCCCTTGACGGCTTGTGCGATCAACCTGGCCGGGTTAATCATAATCACCGGCCAGATCAAAAAGCATCATAGCGTGAAGCCGCCGCCGACTCAAACCGGAAGGCTAAGAAGCCTCTGATCGAATCGTGGCACGGCATCTTGCAACGTAAAATCCTCCATTTCTGCGTTGCAAACCTTCACAATAGCTTGCTATTGCGTGCGGTTTACGCCTTGAACTGAACAATTTTTTACGACAATCTGCTCGCACCAGGTTCAATCAGAGCCTCCCTAAGGAAGCCCTAATCGCGGCTTAACTCGGCCCAGGGCGATCGACCCAGCTGACGGCGCAACTGCCAGCCCATGGTCAACACAAAGACCGCGCCGGTCAGGCTTAATGCCAGCAGCAGGAAATGCACGGGATTGCCGGCATTTTGCAACAGCAGCGGCAATGATGAACGGAGCAACCAGAAAAAGATCACGGCGAGGAAAAAAGCCACCAGCAGGACTTTCAGGGCATAGCCCGACACTAACCGGTACAAGGACGCCCGGGTGGCTCCCATGGCCACATGCAGCGCCACTTTTTTGCGCCATTGGTGCATGGTGGCTCTGGCAAAAGCCAGCACGCCCACCAGCATCATGGCCATTAGCAAGGCGCTCAAGGATAACGAAGTGATCAAACCGGCGCGTTCTCCACGTGTGCTGATGGCTTTTGCCTCAGTGGCCAACTGCCAGTTTTTGATGCCCAGGTTGTAGCTCTCTGCCAAGGTGTCCAGTTGGCGTTTCAGGGCGTTTTCCGGCTGTGACGCATGCACTATAATCCGGGATTTCTCCATTCTGCCCCGGCTCGCTTCATTTCCCAGCGGATAAATAACCGGCCGTGGCTTCTCCAGTGAATCGCCATAAGGCACGTCCGCAACCACGGCTGAAATGCGGTACGTTGTGCTGGTGGCTCCTTCCACCTTAACCGACTGGCCGAGGGCCTTCGTCGCACTACCAAACAGGGCTTTTGCCAGCGACAGGCTGGCCACCGCATCCCCTTCAGTCGCCACGTCGGGGACTTCCCCTGCCAAGGGCTTCAAACCAATCAGGGTAAAAAAGTCACGATCCACCTTGTTCTGGCTTCCCAGTGTGGAATTGCCCTCAGGCAAGGCGACTATGGTACTCACCCGCCGGCTTTCCTGATAGGGCCCCAGGGTGGCCAGCACATGGGACAAGCCCGGTTGGGATTGCAAGGCCGCCAGCCAGGAGGCCAACTCGGGATCGCTGACCCAGTCGCCGTTTCTTCTTTCCATCTCCAAATAATAGACATTTTCCAGGTTAAGCTGAGGTGCCGCGTGCCGTGCAGAAAGAAAAGCCCAGGCGGCATTCAGGGCGAGGGCCAGCATCACCCCGCCCAATGCCAGCTGCAATACCGCCAACACCGCGTTCAGGCGCCGGTGACGTGCCGTGTCCAGGGACACTTTCTGCCGCCCATCGGCTTTGGCCACCGCCTGACGCGTCAGGAGTAAACTCACCAGTACAGCCAGTGACACGGCCAGAAGACCGACCCACAACAGCGGCCAGCCATCCGGGCTGAACAGGCCGGAGAAATAGCCATCAAACGGTGGCAAATCGGCCACCTGGCCACTGACCCAGCGCATCACGGGAAGCGCTATCGCCAATGCCAGCAAAAGCGTTGGCCCAACACGTTTGAGCTGGAGAACAAACAGGCGTTTGCGTGTGGCCCCGGCCAGCACATGAATGGCCGTTTCCCGGGCGCCGGTTTCCAGCTCGGACAGCAGCAACAGCACATAATTTCCCAGCACCACAACAGACAGCAGGAGTGCCGTCAAGCCCAGCAAACCCAACAAGTTAGCAATGTGTTTCCGTTGTGCCGGCGAAGACTCCAGCCCCGCGATGGCCTGATAGCCCGACCCGGCCTGACCCAGGTCAAAGGCAATAGAGATCCTACCGGTGTTTTTTTTCACCACGGCCTGGCCCTTGTGCTTTTCCCGCAGCTCCCGGTTCACCGCCGCCAGCACGGAGCGGTCACGCAACAAGCCAAAGGCATAAAAACCGGGGCGGTTCTGGCGGATGATGCGGATGATTTTTGCATCCATGCCAGCAGGAACATTTCCTTCAGGGAGAGTCTCGTATTTATGCTGTTCGAGCCGGATATCGGCTTCCTGGTTCATCCAGATGGCGGGGTTGTCGTGTGCCAGGCCCGTCAGGGCCTCACTCAAGACACCGGCCACCGGTAATGACAATCCACTCTTGAACCGCACAGAGCGACCCACCACGTGTGGATCACCCTTGAAGTGGCGCTGCCAGAAACGGTGGGAAATGAGTACGCTGTTGTTTTCCGAATCATTCGGTAACTGCCCCAGTGCCAGGCGCACACCCAGCGCCTTCAGCAAGGGCCAGTCAAGCACGGCCACGGTTTCCTTGCGAGCGTTGCCATCTGCCGTGAGGATTTCGCGCTCCAGCGAGCCATAGGGCCACAAGGCCTGAATGCCGGGCACGCTTTGCAGGTTTTGCGCTTCCTGCCACAGCATCCTGGTCGGCAGGCCCTGGTCATCCACTTTGATCACTGAAACGTAATTGTCGCGTGGGGCCACGCCAGAGGGCTGGAACCACACACTGCTTTTGGCCAGCGCATACAAGACGCCCAGGCTGGAAAACAGCACCACAAAACCAAACAGGAAAGGCCAGTGAATCCTGGCCTCACTGCGGAAAAAACGCCGCTTCATGCGCTGGCCTCGTGCAACAAGCCATCAGAGATGTGGTAACGGCAATTACCACGGGCAGCAAAATCGGCATCATGGGTGACCAGACACACGGTCACCCCTTTGTCATTTAACGATTCAAACAATTGCATAATGGCGCTGGCA
>WGBZ01000231.1 GCA_015494035.1 Lysobacterales bacterium
ACACCTGATGCAATTTGCCGTCGATGCGAAAGCGCACCAGCGATTCGTGGCGCTTGGGTTCCAGGTGAATGTCACTGGCGCGTTGTTCAAAGGCGTATTGCAACAGCCAGTCGACTATGTTGATCACGTGCTGGTCATCGGCCGACAAGTCGCCGCGCGCGCCCAGTTGCACCATCTGTTCCAGATTCAGAATCGGGTCCAGCAAGCGCCCTTTGTGTTGCGCCTTGGCGTGCTGGATGGAGCGGTTGACGCCGTAGAATTCAAACAGGTAACGCTGGATATCCAGCGGGTTGGCGTGCACGCGTTTGATGTCGGCGCGCAGCAGCCGTTGCAGCTCCTCGATCCAGGCGTCGTTTTCCGGGTCCGCCACGGCAAAAGTAATTTGCTCGCCATTGACCGCCACCGGCAGGATCTTGTGCTTGCTGGCATAAGCCTGAGAAACCAGCTCGGAGACATTGCCCACGTCGATTTTGGTGGGGTCAATTTTCAGGTAATCCAGGCCATGCCGGGCCGCCACCCATTCGGTGATGGATTCCACCGTCAGCGGCTTGCCGGTTTTCTGGTTGATGATGCCATAGTCGGCCAGTGAAACGTAGGGATGTACCGAAGAGTTCACCGGCTTGGCCGCGTTGCGCAGCAGTCTTTTGGCGTCTTCGCGCGTCAGCAGGCCATCGCGGTACATTTCCCGCGCCACCCAGTCCAGCCATTGATTGAGGGGTTTCAGTTTTTCCATAGTCGATCCAGTGCGTCCGTCTGCGGCCAGTCGAGCAAGGCCGCCAGCTGATCGCGTTTCATCATATCAGCAATTTTGCCCTGCCGGGCATGGCCATCGGGAAAAATCAGCAAGGCATGGCTGGCGTATTGCGGCGTAAGAATCAGATCGTGGCTGGCCATGACCACGGCCTTGTGACGTTGGCGCTGCAAAAAATCCAGCACCCGCAGGCGAAAGGCCAGGTCAAACTGGTTCAGGGGCTCGTCCAGCAGCAACAAGGGCGCGTCCTGCATCAGGCTGGTGGCCAGTTCCACCGCCCGCCGCTGACCGCCGGACAAATGCCCCAGCGACCGCTCCAGCAGCGGGGCCAGACCCAGGGCCTGAACCACTGTCTGAAAGCGGTTTTCATCCACCTGACCCCAGGCGTAGGCGCCCATGTGCAGGGCTTCCCGCACGCGGCAGTCCGGCGTGGCTTCCTCATGCTGCGGCAGATAGCTGACCTGGCGGGCACGGGCGCGGCTGGCCCAGCTGTGCAGACGCTGGCCGGCCAGATGCAGTTCCCCCCGATACTCCGGATGTAACCCGGCCAGGGTTTCCAGCAACGTGCTTTTACCACAGCCATTGGCGCCGGCCAGTAGCCAGAACTGGCCGTGATCCACGCGCCAGTCCAGCGGCTCAAAAAGAGGCTGCTGTTGTCGCATCGGCTGCAACTGATGCGCTGCCATGGCCGTCATCGCCAGCCTCCGTGGCGTTGCAAGACCAGAAAGAAAGCCACCCCCAGCAAGGCGGTAATGGCCCCGGCAGGCAGTTGCACCGGGGCTGTCACGCTGCGGGCCAGGGTGTCGGCCAGCACCAGTAAAATGGCGCCATTTATGGCGGCGGCAGGCAGCAGATAGCGGTGTGAAAAGCCCACCAGGCGGCGGGAAATATGCGGCACCATCAGGCCCACAAAACCAATGGGCCCGGCCAGGCTGACAGCCGCGGCCACCAGCAGCGCGGCGCTGACCAGTAACATCAGGTTGAGCCGCCTCACCGCCACGCCGGTTTTTTCGGCAAACCGGTTGCCCCGTGCCAACACATCCAGCTCGCGCCAGTGCCAGCTAAGACCGGCCAGCGCCAGCAGCACCAGCAGTACGGGCCAGTACCGCAACTGGCTGTGGGCCAAGTCGCCCATCAGCCAGAACAGCAGCGACTGGGTCAGGGTCTGTCGTGACAGCACCAGAATCACGCTGATCAGGGCCGACAGGCCAAAGGAAAGCATGACGCCGTTGAGCAGCACCCGCTCTATCTGACGCAGATGAGGCCAGGACAGCAGCAACAGCACCAACAAGGTCGCAACGGCACCGCCGAGACTGGCCAGCAGCACCGGCACCGCCAGGCCAAAGGTGGCTGCCAGCAGGTAGCTCAAGGCAGCGCCGGAAGACACGCCCAGCACATACGGATCAGCCAGGGGATTTTTAAACAGGTTTTGCACCACCACGCCAGCCAGAGCGAGCAAGGCGCCGACACTGACGGCCGCCAGCAGGCGCGGCCAGCGCAGTTGCCAGAGGATGGCCGAAAGGGACGCATCGGCCTGACTGTCCCAGAGTGGGCGCAGGGACCCGTAAAAGCCGCCTTCGCCCCACAACAGGGCCAGCGGTAATAGCAGCAACAGCACGGCCAGCATCAGCCCCAGACGCAGTGGGGCATTGATGGCAACCGGCGGGCGGTTGGCAGACCGAAGCGGTGAGGCGCTCACCGGGTGTTTAACACCTCGACACTGCGAATTTCCTGGCGCGGCACATTGAATTCCGCCGTTCCGGTCAGGTAACTGACCCGTATCACGGCAGTGCTGTCGGTGACTTTTTTTACCACGCCCTTGAGTACGCGCCCTTTGCTGGTGCGTAGGCGAACGGTTCGACCGGTCGCCTGGCTGATGTCATCCACCGCGCGGTAACGGGCCACCTTGCCGCCAATCACCCGCTTGGCCGTACCGCGGCTGGCTTTTTTGCTGGCTTTAACGGCGTCTTGCCGGGCCTGTTTCTGCTGACGGATTTCCTTGCGATAGGCTTTTACCAGCGTGTCGGCATCCACCTGCTCGTAGGAAATGGGTTGTAACCGCACCGGCTCTGGCTCACTTTCCCCCAGGCCCACCGCCATTTCTGCCTGACCCAGAAACGTGTTTTGCGGCATGGAAAACAGTTCGTCCAGATAAATGGTGCGGGGCAAATGAAATTCCGCAAAAAATTCCGCCTCCGGCAACAAGGTGCGCTGATACCAGTTAAGCATTTTGTTGCTCAGTTCCTTGCCCACCAGGGCACGCACCAGATTCTGCACGGTTTGGGCGCTGTTCTTGCGGTAGGCGGCAAACGAACCCTGATATTTCTCCGCACAGACGCGATTGCGACGCTCGTTAAAGCCATTGTCCTGGTGATAATAAAACAGGTCTTTGAGCAGCAGGTCCTCAAAGGCGAATTCATCCCGCCCCACGGCAGATTTCATCAGCCCTGACCAGGACGTCATCCACAGGTTTTCCGCTTCGGTATCGGCCTGAAAATCAATTTCTCCCTGGCCGTTGTGTTCATAATAAAAGTTCAGGTGGTAATCCACCGGTTCTCCGCTCAGCATGGCCTCCCACTGCGCCATGCTGAAGGCCCAGGGGCTTTCATCGCCACAACCGGGGGCACCCAGATACCCCACCACGGCCGGCCAATAACTGCGATCCAGCAGGGCCTGTTGAAAATCCTCGGCGCCGTTATCTTGCAAGCGCACGCCATTCAGCTCGATGTTCATGTGGTCGGGCAGGTAGTTACGTAATTCCTGCACACTGGCCTTGAGCAGAAACAGCGGGTCAAGCGTGAGCACGATTTCATCGATATCGACCCCTTGCCGGAAGCCGGTGGGTTGAAAACGTACGTTGCGAATGCTGACCTTGCCGTCGGTGTCGCTGCTGATGCCAGACCAACTCCACTTGCCCGCCGCTGAAGCGGTTTCAGCCAGGTTGTCGACCAGAATCGAGGCGCGCTTGTTGGACTGCCAGAGAGACAGCGCAAAAAGCACGGCGGTCAGGGCCAGCAGGCCCATCAGTATTTTCTTTATCATGGTTTCGGCAATGGCTCGTGTGGTGTTCATTCCATCGGCTGGCCAAACGACGGCCAGGCCCGGTTCACATCACCGGTTCGGCAAAACCGGCAAAAGCGCTGATAATTATGGTCTGAATCTGCTTCGATGACAAATCAACCGCCGGAAAACTGCCCACGGCGCGATAATTTCGGTAAAAATCCGGGTGTCCCGGCTCCACCGCCGGGTAAGGTGACACTAATTCGTAGCTGCTGGAATAGCGGAAAGGCCACACATCGAACACCGGCAAAGCCCGTGACATGCTGGCAATCAGGCCGCTGACGGCACTCCACACCGGCACTTCCTCCTTGGCCGCCACCACCCAGCTGTTTTCCGGGTCAGTGTCGCGTTTGATCTGCGATTTCAATGCTTGGGCCACTTCTGGCGACTTAATGATCAAACCAGCTTCGGTGTTGAGCGTGTCCGAACGGTGATCGAAGTTGTGCGAACCAATTAACGACCAACGTGAATCAACCACAAACGACTTGGCATGCAGACCGAAACGGGTGTTTTCATTCACCACCGGCGAGGCAAACATTTCCCGCCAGTAAGCGGGTTTGGGCTTGTATTCGTAGATCAGCAGACCCAGACGCTTGAGGTAACGGCGCTTGTGCTTGAAGGAAATGGCGTACACATAAAAAGCATCGGTGGAAGCCAGGCTGTTGGTGGACACCAGCAGGCGGATATCCGGGTGTTGTCGGCGCAGTTTCTTCATCGCCCGATAGGCCTTGCGGCTCAAGACCAGATAGGGCGTCTGCATGATAACTTCCTGCCGTGCCGACAGGATCAGGTCGCGGATTTTGACACTCAGGGCCTTGTTGGCCTTCTTGCCGCTGCGGCTGTGCACCACCTTGTCGGGCGAATCGCTGAAGTATTCCACTGACTCGGCCACCAGCGCGCTGTCCACAAACTTTTGCCGGATGGTGTCGTAATCAAACGCCTGCATGGCCAGCTGTCGCGCATGCGGCGCCAGCGGCGTAAACCACTCGGACTGGTTGCGCTGATCGGCCAGAATGCGCTGACTGACATCGTCCAGGTGTTCCAGCGCGACGCTGTAGGGGTGCTGCCAGAATTCATCAAAGGACTGGCGCATTTGCCAGGCCGCCTCGCCCACCACCAGGGCATCCCGGTCACGGTAATCAAAGGCCGGATCCCAGTCAAAATAGCGGTCCTGATAATTGCGTCCACCGGTAATACCATACCGCCCATCCACCAGAAAAACCTTGTTGTGCATGCGGCGGTTGAGGCTCGACAGGCAACACGCCAGGGCGCTGAAAAAATCGAATTTTGAGGTATGCGCCTCACGAAAGATGGGGTTGAAGAGCTTGATGTGCAGGTTCTTGTGCAAGGTAGCCAGTTCCGACAGAAACCAGGTGTTGTCCATGGAAAATAGCTGGTCAATGATGATGTTCACCTCCACCCCGCGCTTGGCCGCGGCCAGCAGCTCCTGCAACACCAGGTGGCCCGACTCGTCATCCACCCAGATAAACGTCTGGATGTCGATGCGCTTTTGCGCCGCCTTAATCAGGTGTAAACGCACCAACAGGGCATCGCTGCCTTTTTCCAGCAGCACCACCCGGGGCTTGCTATCGGCCTGGTACGCACGCCACAGATTTTCCAGTGGCGTGTCCAGCGCACAATGACGCGCGTCATTGCCTGCGCAAGTGCTTTCACTGCCCTTTTGCACCTGCAGGGTCTGATCCACGCGTTTGAGAAATTCTGGCGAGCGGTGGCAGGCGGTCACGTTCCGGGGCCGGACAAGTGGATTCATTTCTGCCCTGTTCGGTCTCATGTGTTTGTCACTTCCATGTCCAGCGACGGTAGGCGTCCTGACCAGGCCTGACCGAGGCATGACCGTCATCGCCATTATCGCCATTATCGCCGATATCGCCGTTATCGCCGTTATCGCGAGCAGAGTCATCGTCAATGCTGACGGCATCGATGGGGCGATCAGCCCAGAGGCAAAACAATCTGTGGCAATCACTGTCAGGGTCTGCGCTGACAATCCACAACGGCCGGGCATCCGATGCGTGCCGCCCTGTCCGGGTTTCAGGGTCCAGCACTGCTTGGCGGATGCTGTGCCACAAGCGTCCGCCATCGCGTTTGACACGCGCTTCCCTGGCCGTCCACAAGGCATAAAAAGCCGCTTGCTTGTCCTGACCGTTTTTCTCCTGCAATGCCGCTTGCTCATGGTGAGAAAAATAGCGCTTGGCCAGTTTTTCGTGATTTTTCCCGGCCCGGAAATGTTCCACATCCAGCCCGATGGCCCCCTCACCAGCCATGGCCGCCAGCGCCACCAAACCCTGGCTGTTGGCGTAGGAAAAGGCCCAATCCAGACCCTTCACAAACGGTTTTCCATTGGCCGAGTAGCCAATGTCTTCCACGGCCACCGCCTGACCTGCCAGGTCAGATAGCCTGTCGGCCAGCCACTGGCGACCCGCGGCCCGCTGTTGCTGGCGCGAAAGTCCCTTAGGGAAGCTCTGATTGAATCGTGACACGGCATCTGGCGGCGTAAAATCGTCCATTTCCGCGTTGCAAACCTTAGCAATAGCCTTGCTATTACGTGCGGCTTGCGCCTTGAGCTGAACAATTTTACACTCCAATCCGCTCGCGCCAGATTGAATCAGAGCTTCCTTAGGCAAACGTGAAACAAACAAGTGTACTGTTTGTGGCCGAACCCGGTTACGGTGCGAGCAGCCCGCTTCTGACACTCCAGGGTTTTCCAACACCTGCAACTGGCTGGCTGGCCTCGCCAAGCCGTTTTTTCTGAAGCACAATCCACCGGCTTTTTTCTGCATCCAATCACCCATCACATATTCAGGCTGCGGCCGCCATCCACGGCCAGAATCTGGCCGGTAATATACGGGGCATTGGCGAGAAAACACACCGCTTCAGCGATGTCCTGCGAACTGCCGGTGCGCCCCAGGGCGATGCGATCCAGAATCTGCTCCCGGGTTTGACGGGTTTCTTCAGCATTGGCCGTGTCCCCTTCGGGCCATAAGATGCAGCCTGGGGACACGCCATTAACCCGCACCAGCGGGGCCAGCTCTTTGGCCAAGGCTTTCACCAGCATGGCATTGGCGGCTTTGGCCATGGAATACACCGGGTGGTTTTTCAACGGCTTGTCGGCATGAATGTCCACCAGATTGACAATGCTGCCACCAGTTTTTTTCAGCGGCCCAGCGGCGGCCTGAGACAAAAACAGCGGCCCGGCCACGTTGCTGTCAAACAAGCGGTGGTAATCGTCGCGATTTATCTGCCCCACCGGGGTGGGAAAAAACTCCGAGGCGTTGTTCACCAGCAGATCCAATCGGCCCGTGTTGCCAATGACTTCACTCATCAACGCATCACAGTCCAGCTCAGGCCCCAGGTGCGCCTGCACCAGTGTCGCACTGCCAGGCCGACTGGCGTTGAGGGCCTCGGCCAGGGCTTGCGTTTGCACTATTGATTCCCGATAATGCAGCACCACGTCATACCCCTGTTGGTGCAGGTGTTGCGCAATGGCCGCGCCCAAGCGCCGCGCCGCACCGGTCACCAACGCCACCTTCCCAGTGCCGGATTTTTCCTTATGAGCCAGCATGAAATCGACCCCGATGCCAAAGCGCTCAGTTTAGCATTGCGCGAGCAAATTCAACACCGCATCAAGCACGAAGGGCCGATGCCGTTTTCCGAATACATGCGCATGGCTCTGTACGAGCCGGGCCTGGGTTATTATTCGGCCGGCCTGCCCAAACTCGGGCCTGACGGCGACTTCATCACTGCGCCCATGCTGGGCTCGCTTTTTGCCAGCGGTTTTGCCAGGGCTTTTTCGGTCCTTCTGCCGCAATTAAAACAGCCGGTAATATTGGAACCAGGTGCTGGCACCGGCGCCTTCGCCCGCGACACCCTGCTGGCCCTGGCCGAAAGCGGGCATTTACCCACAGCATACTGGATACTGGAAACCAGCGCCCACCTGCGACAGGTGCAAAAGGAAATCCTGAGTAGTGTCTTGCCCAATGACCTGCGTCGACGCGTGCGGTGGCTGGAACACCCCCCAGCTGAACCCTTTGAAGGCATTATTTTTGCCAATGAAGTGATTGACGCTTTGCCGGTGGAGGTGTTCCGGCGCAACCGCCAAGCTCCCAGCGGTTTTGAGCGCCTGCACGTGGCCACCGGTAACCACGGTTTTGTGGATGACTGGGCCGAGATGCCGTCAAACCTGGCCCAACGCATTCCAGCCGAATGCCTGGCCCTTGCGGATGGCTACCGGTCTGAATTCCTGCCACAACTGACCCCGTGGCTTGATGGCATCACCGCCGGTTTGCGCCGCGGTGCAGTCTTCCTGGTGGATTATGGCTACGGACGACGGGACTTCTATCACCCGGACCGGGCCACCGGCACGCTGGTTTGCCACCACCGGCACCAGGCCAATTTCGATCCCTATCGCTGGCCGGGCCTGCAGGACATCACCGCCTTTGTGGACTTTACCGCTGTGGCCGAAGCGCTGGATGCGGCCGGGTGTGACATCGAAGGCTTCACCACCCAGGGCGCCTTTTTGCTGGAAAACGGCATTGAACGCCAACTGGGCCAAGCTGATGATGCCCATTACAGCACCTATTACCAACGCGCCAGCGAACTGAAACAACTGGTGCTGCCGGCGGAAATGGGAGAAAAATTCAAGGTCATGTGGGCTTCCAAGGGCTTGAATACCTCCGAAACCGCCCGCATTCCCGGTTTTTCGTCAGATTTTCTTTACACGCTGTAATGACTCTAAAACGCCGTAAGGTTTTGTGGGCAATCGGCTGGCTCGGGCTGGCTGCCATTTTCTGGCTTTCCCTGGCGCCGTTGCCAGAAGGCACCCTGGCCGTGCCCGGCTCAGACAAACTGGCCCATTTTCTCGCCTGGGCTGGCGTGTCACTGTGGTTTCTGCTGCTGGTGCGCCAGCGCCAACAACACAAACTCTGGGTGCTGGCTTTTGTTCTTACCGACGGGCTGATCGAAGTGGTCCAATCATTCACCGCCTACCGCAGTGGCGACTGGCTTGACTTTGCCGCCAACAGCAGCGGTATCCTGGCCGCCTGGTGGGGCCTGCCTGTGGCCATGACGCTGCCGCCGGTGGTGCGCCTGTTTCTGTTACCCGCAAAACCAAGCACCCGGCGCAATCGATAATCGCCGGTTTTCTTTCCGGTGCCTTCCTCCCTGACAGGCCACCTCGCTCACGCTACAATGCGCTCATGAACAACACCCCGCCATCCGCCGCAGGCACTGCCGCCTCACCGACCCAACCCGCACAACGGCCCCGCGCCACTGCCCGGCTGCAGGTCATTGTGCCGGTTTATAACGAACAGGAAGTCATCAGCGAATTCATGCAGCGCCTGCATCAGGTGCTGGATCACGAACCGGTCAACTGGAGCGTGCTGTTTGTCAATGACGGTTCTGGCGATGACACCCTGGCGCAACTGCAAAGGCTGAACCGGCAGGACAAACGTGTGGGTTATATCAATCTGAGCCGCAATTTTGGCAAGGAACATGCCATGACCGCCGGGCTGGACCTGTGCGATGCCGACGCCGTGGTGATCATGGACGTGGACCTGCAAGACCCACCGGAGCTGATCCCCGAGATGCTGCGCGAATGGCAGAATGGCTATGACGTGGTGTATGCCACGCGCCGCGAACGCCAAGGCGAAACGGCACTGAAAAAAGCCACCGCACACGGTTTCTACCGGCTTATGAACCGATTGGGAGAAATCCCCATCCCCAAGGACACCGGCGATTACCGCCTGCTGTCGCGCCGAGCCGTGGCGGCCTTGCGCCAACTGCGCGAACGCAACCGCTTCATGAAAGGCCTGTACGCCTGGATAGGCTACCGGCAAAAAGGCATCCTGTTTGACCGCGAACCGCGCGCCGCCGGCAACAGTAAGTGGAACCTGGCCAAACTGTGGCGTTTTGCCATTGACGGCATCACCGCTTTTTCCACCGTGCCGCTGCGGTTTGCCACCTGGATTGGTCTGGTCGTGGCCGCCTTCGCCTTCGTCTACGGCCTGGTCATCATCATCAAAACCCTGCTGCATGGCAACGACGTGCCCGGCTACCCGTCGTTAATGACCGTCATTCTGTTCCTGGGCGGCATCCAGCTGATGGCCATTGGCGTGATCGGCGAATACCTGGGCCGCATGTTCAGTGAAACCAAGCAACGTCCGCTCTACCTGATCGAATCCGTGCAACCGGCTGAAGCTGAAGAAAGGCGATGAAACCAGTGTTTTTCGGACCAGCCGGTCTATAATAACACCATGACAGTCTCAAAAAATCCACGCGGACGGCCACGCAGCTTCGATGAAAATGAGGCGTTAACGGCCGCCATGCAGCATTTCTGGGCCCATGGCTACACCCGCACCAGCGTGGACGACCTGTTAAGCGTCATGGGCATTAAAAAGAGCTCGTTTTATGCCACTTTTGGCAGCAAGGAAGCCCTTTTCACACGCTGTCTGAATCTTTACAGCGACCAGTATGCCAGTTTGTTACAGCAACTTCGGGATCAAGTGGGCCCAAAACAGGCCCTGCTGGCCTTGCTGACTTCTCTTCTGGCAGAATGGCAACAAACCGGCAC
>WGBZ01000232.1 GCA_015494035.1 Lysobacterales bacterium
CCTTGGATTCATCCTGCTGCGGATTCACCGTTGCTGATCCACTGTCAGGATTTTCCTCATTCGTGCTGGCCTTGCTGGTGACCGGTGGCGGAGGCAACAAAGACGAATAGTGGAAATCGCCTTCTGAAGTGGTTTTGACGGTGTTGTGGTTATTGCCTTCGGATTCAGCCAGCGAGCCGACTTCAACCCCCAGGCCATTGCTGTTACCGGCGCGCCCCTGACTCATCATGTACCAGATGCCATAGGCAAAGGCGGCCACCACCAAAGTGCCCAGCAGATAGCCAAGAAAGTGTCCGGAGGAACGGCGCCGCGGGGCCACATTGGCAATGGCGTATTGGGTGTTGATGCGTGGCTGTTTTTCTGCGGGAACCGGGTAGCCAGCCATGATTTCCCGTTCTGACACACCCAGCACCTTGGCGTAGTTCTTCAGGTAACCGCGAATGTAGGCCGGCGCGCCAAGAAATTCCGTTTCACCCCGCTCCAACCGTTGCAGCAGGTCACGGTTAAGTTTCAGGCGTTTGGACATGTCATCGAGGCTCAAACCGGCCTGTTTGCGTAATTTGACCAGGTCAATGCGAACCGGGTCGACTGATTTCTTGTTTTCTTCGTCGCTATTTGGGGGGGACGATGTGGTCATTTCTCACCTCTATTGGAGGCCCTTGAGGGCTTCGGATTTAGGGTATTGCTGGGCCAGCCTTTGGTAATAATTCTGAGCGGCTGCGGGGTTGCCCAGTTGCTTTTCGGCGCGATATCCGATCGCGAGCATTTTGTCGTCCAATTCATGCACGGCTTCCAGCCGTTGCAAAAAAGCGCGTACCTTGAACGGCTTGCCCTTTTTGTCCTGAATAATCACCATGTTGTACAAAGAAACGGGGGAATTCGGTTTCCACCGCAACGCTTCCTTGAATCGGGCCTCAGCCAGATCCAGCTTGCCGGCCTTCATCAGGCACACGCCGGCATTTTCCAGCGCAATGTGCGGCGTCTGGTAAAAGCGGTTGTGACTGGCCATGTCGTAATAACGCACCGCTTCGTCATATTCGCCCTGTTGGCAGAGGAAAGTGCCGTAATTATTGACGATGGAAGCGTCATTGGCGCCGTACTTGACGCTCAGGCGGTAATGTTTGCGCGCCTTGTCCATCACCCCCAGCCGGGTGTAGACAACACCCAGCAAACTGTGCGCAACGGCCAGTTTGGGATCATACTTCAAAGCGCGCTGCAGTTTCTCCAACGCCACATCGAGATCACCGCGTTGCAGGTAGCCGGCACCCAGCTGCACGTTGATCATGGCCGGCGAGTTATCCTCGGCGGTTTTCAGCTTGCTGGATCCGTCAATCTGACGACTTGATGATTTAGTGGGGGCGGACCCACAAGCGGCCAGCAACACACACAGAAAACCCACAGTCAGCGCAGAAATTGCCAGGTGTGTTTTCTGCTGTGGTTGCTTCATGCGGATATTTCCTTAAGCGGAGAGGCTTCTTCCTGGTCAGACTTGGCAATGGCTTCATTGGCTTCATGACGGCGGCGAATGGTCAAAGAGCGGCGGGTGCGATCGGCAAACTGCCCGGCCAGCTGTCCACAAGCGGCATCAATGTCATCGCCTCGGGTTTTGCGCACCGTGGCCACAATGGGGCTGGCGGCGCAAATGCGGTGAAAGCGTTCAATGGCCTCGGGCCGGGAACGCCTGAACGGGTTGCCGGGGAAGGGATTAAACGGGATCAGATTGATCTTGCACGGCACATTGGCCAGCAGTTTGACCAGGGCACGGGCGTGCTCGGGCTGGTCGTTAACGCCGTCAATGAGTGTATATTCAAAGGTGATTCGGGCCTTGCGCTTGCCTGCAACAAATCGCTTGCAGGCTTCCAGTAGCGGCTTAATGGGGTATTTCTTGTTCAGTGGCACCAAGGTGTTGCGCAGTTCATCGGTGGGGGCGTGCAGGGAAACCGCCAGAGAAACGTCGGCGTCCTTGTTCAGCTGATCAATTTGCGGGATCAGGCCAGAGGTGCTGACCGTCACGCGCTTGTTGGCCAGCCCGAAACCGAAGTCATCACGCATAATATTCAGTGCCGGCAACACGTTATCGTAGTTGGCCAGGGGTTCACCCATGCCCATCATGACGATATTGGTCAGGCGGCGATTGGTGGTGCTTTGGCCTAGCTCGCGCGCGGCCAGCCAGACCTGGCCGATGATCTCGGCGGTGGTCAGGTGGCGATTGAAGCCTTGTGCGCCAGTGGCGCAGAAAGTGCAATTCAGTGAGCAGCCCACTTGCGAAGATACACACAGCGTGCCCCGTTTCCCTTCGGGAATAAACACCGTCTCGATGGCATTGCCCTCCCCCATGCGCAGCAACCATTTGATGGTTCCGTCTGAGGATTCCTGCTGCGCCACAATTTCCGGTGGCTGGATGACAAATTTTTCCGCCAGCCGGGCGCGGTGTTCCTTGCTGAAATTGGTAAAGTTGGCAAAGTCGGTTTCAAACTGGTGATAAATCCATTTCATGAGTTGGGCAGCACGGAATTTTTGTTCGCCATTTTCAACGAACAGCTTTTCCAGTGCTGCCTTGTCCAGACCAAACAGATTGATTTTTTCTGAACTACTCACCAGTTTGAATACCTGTGCTCATCGAGGGGCGATCTCCACCTCGGCGAAGAAATAGGAGATTTCGTTTTTGGCTGTTTCCGGCGCGTCCGAACCGTGCACCGCATTGGCATCAATGCTGTCAGCAAAATCGGCACGAATGGTACCGGCTGCGGCTTCCTTGGGGTTGGTGGCACCCATCAACTCACGATTTTTGGCAATGGCATTTTCACCTTCCAGCACCTGAATCATGACCGGGCCGGAGG
>WGBZ01000233.1 GCA_015494035.1 Lysobacterales bacterium
ACCTGCAGCAGGCCCTGGATGAACTGGCCGGCTTTATTCCGCTGGATGAGGCCGACCGTGAAAAAATCCAGCAACAGTTGCGCTACAGCAAGGCTTTCAAACCCATTGTGATCAAGGCCAAGCTCAGCGAAGCGGAAGTGGCCGCCTTTGCGGCGCGCCAGCATCACTTCCCTGGCTTTCGCAGCGTGCCTTATCTGGTGCGGTACTACCCCTACCGGGAGCTGTTCTCACACGTCTTGGGTTATGTGGGCCGCATCAATGAAAACGACCTCAAGTCACTGGATGCCGAACGCTATGCCGGTACCCGCTACGTGGGTAAGCTGGGGGTTGAAAAATTCTACGAAACGCGCCTGCACGGCAGCCCCGGGGTGTTGAAAACAGAAATCAACGCCCAGGGCCGGTTGCTGAAGGTCTTGCAACAGACGCCACCACACAATGGCGAAGACCTGACCCTGAGCCTGGACATCCGCCTGCAGCAAGCCGCCGCCGAGGCCTTCGCCAGCAACCCGGAAACCGACATTGGCGCGGCCATCGCGCTGGACCCGCGCAATGGCGAAGTACTGGCCATGCTCAGCCAGCCGGGGTTCGACCCCAACCTGTTCGTCAACGGCATTTCGCACAGCCAGTATCAGGCCTTGCTCAATTCACCGGACAAACCCCTGTTCAATCGCGCCATCAAGGCCCGCTACGAACCCGGCTCCACCATCAAACCCTACATGCTGCTGGCCGGCCTGTATTATGGTGTGATCGATCCGGCCTACCGCATGTTTTCTAGCGGCTATTTCCAGCTACCAGGACAAAAACGCAAATACCATGACTGGAAAGCCGGTGGTCACGGTGAAGTGGATGCAGTGCAGGCATTGGGGCAATCGGTCAACACTTTTTTTTACAGCCTGGCGGTCAAGCTGGGCATCGACCGTATTCATGAATTCCTGCGCCATTTTGGCTTTGGCCAGAAAACCGGCATAGATGTGCCCGGGGAAAGCACCGGCCTGCTGCCTTCGCGGGCATGGAAAAAAGCCAGTCGCGGCACCATCTGGTACCCGGGAGAAACCGTCATTACGGGTATCGGTCAGGGCTATATGATCGCCACACCGGTACAGATGATCCGCTCGCTGGGCATACTGGCCTCCAAAGGGCTGGTCAACCAGCCGCACCTGCTCAAGCTCGACACCGTTTCAACCACGAAGCTGCCACTGGATATCAAACCGGAATACTGGAACCTGGCCCACCGCGGCATGATCGAAGTGGTTAACGGAAAAAAGGGCACGGCGCGGGCCATTGCCGCCAAAGAATACCTCATTGCTGGGAAAACCGGCACCTCGCAGGTGTATGGCAAAAAAGAAGAAAACATCTACAAGAAAAACAAGGACGTGCCCCGCCGCTTGCGCAATCACGCCCTGTTTATCGCCTTTGCGCCGGCCGATGACCCCAGCATTGCGGTACTGGTGGTGGCCGAACACGGCGCCAGCGGTTCGCGCGCCGCCGCGCCCATTGCCAAAGCCATCATTCAGCGCTACATGGAATTGTACCGGCCTGAATACCTGCGCCCGACCGAAGGGAAGGAACAAGCTGTTAAAGGCTCACAAGGCGCCCGCACCAGGAAGCCAACAGCATGAATCCGCACCACACTCCCTGGCAAGCCCAGCGCAGCATTCGCTCTCACCGGCGATACCTGGACCCGTGGCTGCTGCTGTTTTTGCTGGCGGTGATGGCCTATGGCCTGTTTGTACTATATAGCGCTGGCGGCCCGGTACTGGTGAAAAAGCAGGCCATCAGGCTGTTGCTGGGCCTTATCGTCATGGTCACTCTGGCCCAGATACGGACAGAGCGCATTGCCCAGTTTACGCCGTGGCTGTATGGGCTGACCCTTGTCTTGCTGATCGCGGTGCTGCTGGTGGGCGATGCTTCCAAAGGCGCCCAGCGTTGGCTGTACATTGGCATCCGCTTCCAGCCCTCGGAACTGGCCAAGCTGACCGTGCCCCTGATGCTGGCCTGGTATTTGCGTCACCGGCCTTTGCCGCCGGACTGGCGCGACACCCTGATTGCGCTGGTTCTGTTACTGCTGCCGGCGGCACTGGTGGTGGTGGAACCGGACCTGGGCACCGCCATTCTGGTGGCCGCAGCGGGCTTTTTTGTGCTGTTTCTGGCCGGGTTGTCGTGGCGGTTTCTGCTTTCAGCACTGCTGGCGGTGGTGGCTTCAGCCCCGCTGATCTGGCATTTTCTGCACGATTACCAGAAACGCCGTATCCTGACCCTGATCAACCCGGAAAGCGACCCGCTGAATGCCGGCTGGAACATCATTCAGTCCAAAATCGCCATTGGCTCGGGCGGTCTGATGGGCAAAGGCTGGCTGCAGGGCACGCAAACCCAGCTGAATTTTCTGCCCGAACATTCGACGGATTTTATCCTCTCGGTACTGGCCGAAGAATTCGGCTTTGCGGGGGTGGCCGCGCTGCTGGGGCTTTACCTGCTGATTCTTGTACGGGGCTTCCAGATCGCCGCCTCAGCCCGTGATTCTTTCAGTCGGCTCATTGCCGGGGCACTCACGCTGACTTTCTTTGTCTACCTGTTTATCAATGCCGGCATGATCAGCGGTTTGCTGCCGGTGGTGGGCGTGCCCTTACCCCTGGTCAGTTATGGTGGCACCTCCATCATCACGCTCATGGCGGCCTTTGGTATTATCCTTTCTGTTTACAACCACAAGAAGTTGATCAAACAATGAAAACACTGAAAAGGACATCCCGGTTTTTCGCCGCCATCACCAGCGCGCTAGTGCTCTCTGCTGCCGTTTCCGCAGCCACGCCCAGTGCGGCAGAACGACAGAAACAGGCCGACGCTTTTGCCCGTGAATACGCCCGCAAACACCACCGGCCGGTGGAAGAGATTCGCGCCATTCTGGCCACGGCAGAATTTCGTCCCGATATTATTGAAGCCATGACACGACCGGCAGAAAAAAAGGCCTGGCACCAGTATCGCCCCATTTTCCTCACCGACAAGCGCATCGACGGTGGCGTGGCGTTCATGCGCGCCCACCGCAAAACGCTGGATACAGTCAGCGCCGAGACCGGCGTGCCGCCGGAGATCATCACCGCCATTATCGGGGTGGAAACCTTTTATGGCCGCATCACCGGCAGGCACCGGGTGCTGGACGCACTCACCACGCTGGCCTTTGGCTACCCCAAACGGGCTCCGTTTTTTCGCAGTGAGCTGGAAAATTTCCTGCAGTTGAGCAAAGAAGAAGGCATCCCCCTGACTGACACCACCGGCAGCTACGCCGGTGCCATGGGCTATGGCCAGTTCATGCCCAGTTCCTACCGTCACTATGCGCGCGATTTTGATGGCGATGGCCGACGCGACTTGTTGAATTCGGTGCCCGATGCCATTGCCTCGGTGGCCAATTATTTCAGCAAACACGGCTGGCAAGCGGGGCAACCGGTGGTGTATCCGCTGATCGCCAGCCCCGGAGCACGTCACTTTGCGGCCGAAAAGAAGCCACAGAAACCGGCCTACAGCTGGCAGCAACTGGCGGATTGGGGCTATCGCCCGAAGCCCGGCACGGTCATTCCAGAATCCCTGACCGGCCCGCAAACGCGGCTGTCTCTGGTGGTGCTGGAACAGCCCGGGGGCAAAGAATATTGGGCCGCTTTACCAAATTTTTACGTTATCACCCGCTATAATCACAGCCCCTTGTACGCTATGGCCGTTTACCAGCTGGCCCGCGCCATCAAACAGAAAAGCCAGACCGCTGCGGCCACAGCGGAATAAGCCCTGACTTCGGAGTCACGCAACTGCATGAACGCCTCAAGCACCTCTCTCACCTTCCTGCCCCAAGCCGCTCGTGCTTTCCGCTGGCTGGGTTTTTACCGCAGACCCTGGGTGCCGCAAAAAATAGTCCAGTGCTTGACACTGTCCCTGGCCATCACTCTGCTCAGTGCCATCAGTGGCTGCTCGCAGGCACCGCCGAAAAATGCACCCTCGACCCGAACTGAAGCCGAGTACGGGCCGCCGGTGGATGCGCCCCCGGCCGATGAAAATTTTGACGTGCAACAGGTGGCCGCATGGGAAATCACCCCCGAACCGGCCAGCCAGTTTGGCAATCACAGCCCCTACGAAGTGCTGGGCAAGCGTTACGAAGTCACCCAGCCTGACCCCCATTTCAGCCAGACGGGCATGGCTTCCTGGTACGGCAAGAAATTCCATGGCCGACTCACTTCCAATCAGGAAACCTTCGACATGTACCGCTTTACTGCCGCCCACCGTAGCCTGCCGCTGCCCAGCTTTGTGCGCGTCACCAATCTGGAAAACGGCCGCTCGCTGGTGGTGCGCGTCAATGACCGTGGCCCCTTCAAGCCTGGACGCATTATTGACCTGTCCTGGGCCGCGGCCAAAAAACTGGGCTATGTGAACAAAGGCGTGGCCAAGGTA
>WGBZ01000234.1 GCA_015494035.1 Lysobacterales bacterium
ACCGGGATCTGGGTGGTGTAGAAGAGCTGACCCGGCAGGGCGATGATGCAGTCCACCAGGTCGTCCTCGATGATGCCCTTGCGGATGGCCAGCTCCGCGGTGGTGGAGGTGGACATGGAGCCGTTGGCCATGACGAAGCCGGCGATGCCGCTGGGCCCCAGGTGGTGGATGAAGTGCTGGATCCAGGCGTAGTTGGCGTTGTTGGCGGGGGGCGCCCCGTATTTCCAGCGCACATCCTCCTTGAGCCGATTGCCGCCCCAGTCGGACATGTTGAAGGGCGGGTTGGCGAGGATGTAGTCGGCCTTCAGATCCTTGTGCAGATCGTTGTGGAAGCTGTCGGCCTGGTGGGGACCCAGATCGGCATCGATGCCGCGGATGGCGAGGTTCATTCGGGCCAGCTTCCAGGTGGTGGGGTTGGACTCCTGGCCATAGATGGCGATATCGCCCAGGCGGCCGCCGTGTTCTTCCACGAATTTCTCGCTTTGCACAAACATGCCGCCGGAACCGCAGCAGGGGTCGTAGACGCGCCCCTGGCCCGGTTCGATCATGTCCACCAGCAGTTGCACGATGCACTGGGGGGTGTAGAATTCACCGCCGCCCTTGCCTTCGGCAGCGGCAAAACGGCCCAGAAAATATTCGTAAACACGCCCCAGGGGGTCGCTGACACCGGATTCCTTTGCTTTCAGGTCAATGTCGCCCACCAGCTTGACCAGCTCGCCCAGGCGGGTTTTGTCGAGCGTGGGGCGGGAGTAGTTTTTGGGCAGCACGCCCTTGAGGCTGGGGTTTTCCCGTTCGATGGCGGCCATGGCCTCGTCGATGACCTTGCCGATAACAGGCTGGGGTGCCTGGGCCTGTATGTGGTCCCAGCGGGCCTCTGGCGGCACCCAGAAGATATTGTCGGCGGCGTATTCGTCGCGGTCTTCCGGGTCGGTGTATTCGGTGTCCTGCGTTTCCAGCAGTTGCTGGTGCTTGTGCTGGAAGGCATCGGAAATGTATTTGAGAAAGATCAGACCAAGGATAACGTGCTTGTATTCCGACGGGTCCATGTGGCCGCGCAGCTTGTCGGCCATCTCCCAGAGTTTCTGTTCAAAACCCAGGTTGGCGGAGGTGGTTTTTTTTGCCATTGCTGTCCTTATCAGGTGTGGGTGCGGTGTGGTGTCAGGGCGCCTGACTAGGCGGCCTGTGGGAATCATACAACAGAGTATTTGCAACAAGGTGGTTAGGTTTCAATAAAAGCCAAAAAATCTTTTTGTTACCCGCAAAGGGCGCTTGTGGTTATTTTTGACTGGCACAGGGTGAGGTTTTTTGTCAGCTTTTCAAATTTTTTTGCTTTCAGCCCTTGAATTGGGTTTTTGCGGCCTTATATGGAAGGCCTATCGTTCATTCCGGTGGCTTGTGTTCGCGTGTGCGGACGCGGGTTGCCTGATAAATCCAACACTTTGAGGAGTTGAAAGACCATGAATATTCGTCCTTTACACGATCGCGTGATTGTCAAGCGCATGGAAGAGGAACGCACCACCCCCGGTGGCATTGTGATTCCCGATAATGCCGCTGAAAAGCCCATCAAGGGGGAAGTGGTTGCCGTTGGCAATGGCAAGATCCTGGAAAACGGCGAGGTTCGCCCGCTGGATGTGAAGGTGGGTGACAAGGTGCTGTATGGCAAGTATGCCGGTACCGAGATCAAGATTGACGGCGAGGAATACCTCGTGATGCGCGATGACGACATCGTTGGCGTGATTGAATAAGGCGCTTTTGTCCTTATATAACAGCTAAAAGACACCGAACAATCAGGAGAGAGATTAACAATGAGTGCTAAAGAAATTAAATTTGCTGAATCCGCCCGCGCAAAAATGGCGCAGGGCGTTAACACCCTGGCCAACGCAGTCAAGGTCACGCTTGGCCCCAAAGGCCGCAATGTGGTGCTGGAAAAAGCCTTTGGCGCCCCCACCGTGACCAAGGACGGCGTGTCCGTGGCCAAGGAAATCGAGCTGGAAGACAAGTTCGAGAACATGGGTGCGCAAATGGTCAAGGAAGTGGCTTCACGCACTTCTGACAATGCCGGTGACGGCACCACCACAGCCACGGTGCTGACTCAGGCTTTCGTGCGCGAAGGCATGAAGGCGGTGGCCGCTGGCATGAACCCCATGGACCTGAAACGCGGCATCGACAAGGCGGTTAATGCCGCCGTTGAGGCCGTGAAGGAAATGTCCACTCCTTGCACCGATGAAAAAGCCATCGCGCAGGTGGGCACTATTTCTGCCAACAATGACGAAACCATCGGCCAGCTGATTGCCGAGGCCATGAGCAAGGTGGGCAAGGAAGGCGTGATCACCGTGGAAGAAGGCTCCGGCCTGCAGGATGAGCTGGATGTGGTTGAAGGCATGCAGTTTGACCGCGGTTACCTGTCACCCTACTTTGTGACCAATCAGGAAAACATGACCGCGGAACTGGACAACCCGTACATTCTGCTGGTTGACAAGAAGATTTCCAATATCCGCGACCTGCTGCCGGTGCTGGAAGGCGTGGCCAAGTCCGGTCGTCCGCTGCTGATTATTGCCGAGGACGTGGAAGGCGAAGCGCTGGCCACGCTGGTGGTCAACAACCTGCGCGGCGTGGTGAAAACCGTGGCCGTGAAAGCGCCCGGTTTCGGCGATCGCCGCAAGGCCATGCTGGAAGACATTGCCGTTCTGACTGGTGGCACGGTGATTTCCGAGGACATCGGCCTGTCACTGGACAAGGCCACTGTGGAAGACCTGGGTTCTGCCAAGAGCGTGCAGGTCACCAAGGAAAACACCACCATTATTGACGGTGCCGGTGATCCCGAAGCGATCCAGAAGCGCGTGGCGCAAATCCGCGCCCTGATCGATGATGCTACCAGCGACTACGACCGTGAAAAACTGCAGGAACGCCTGGCCAAACTGGCCGGTGGCGTGGCCGTTATCAAGGTCGGCGCGGGCTCTGAAATCGAAATGAAGGAGAAGAAAGCCCGTGTGGAAGACGCCCTGCACGCGACCCGTGCGGCGGTGGAAGAAGGCATTGTGCCTGGTGGCGGCGTGGCGCTGATCCGCGCGCTGCAGAAAATTGCCGATCTGCGCGGCGACAACGCCGATCAGGACGTGGGCGTGACCATTACCAAACGTGCCATGGAAGAGCCGCTGCGCCAGATTGTGGCCAATGCCGGTGGCGACGCTTCCGTGGTGGTGAACGAAGTGAAAGCCCACGAAGGCAACTACGGCTACAACGCCGCTGCGGACGAGTACGTGGACATGGTGGAAGCGGGCATCATCGACCCGGCCAAAGTGACACGTAACGCGCTGCAAAACGCGGCTTCCGTGTCCGGCATGATGGTGACCACCGAAGCCATGGTGGCCGACCAGCCGAAGAAAGACGAAGGTGGCCCAG
>WGBZ01000235.1 GCA_015494035.1 Lysobacterales bacterium
AACTGGCCTTTCCGGTGGTTGTGCAAGCCTTGAAACGCTATTTTCAGGAACGAGCCTTCGGCCAGTTCAGCGTCCGCGAAGAAAACGTGCTGGAAGACTTTAAGGAACCTCTCATCGAATCGTGACACGTCATCTTGCGGCGTAAAATCGTCCATTTCTGTGTTGCAAACCTTCGCAATAGCCTTGCTATTACGCGCGGTTTGCGCCTTGAACTGAACGATTTTCCACAACAATCTGCTCGCGCCAGATTCAATCAGCGCTTCCTTAGGGAACCTCTGATCGAATCGTGAACTCGCATCTCATCCCTTAAATGTCCGATAACTGTGTTGAAGTCCTGGCGAATAGGCGGTTTTCTGCCCCTTTACCATTCTGGCTTACCTTATTTATTCGCTTTTCCCGCTCCCCAAATACGTCACTTTTTACCTATAACCTGACCTAAATGGTCAACTCCAGCTGCCCTTGGACACGGATAACACCCTGAAAAACCTCATTTACGGGAATTTTTCCTGATTTTTTTGCGCTATTGACTGTTTGGCAGTATGTTTCTAGGCACAAAAACAGTCTTCAACAAATAGCCACCCAGGGGGAGACATGAAAAAGTCCTGTTTCAAAAATTTCACCACACTCGCTGTTCTTTTCTTTTTCTTCACCACCGCCCAGGCCGAAGCGCCAACTGAGAAAGGCCTCAATCTGGGTGTCATCAGTATCCACTTTCCCACGCCCGGGGAAATACAACAACAACTGAGCCAATGCACTTTTACGAACCCCGTTGAAGCGGTGGATTTTCCGGTTATGTGTCAACAACTGGGGAGTGCCATTTTCAAGCAGGGAAGAAATAAAATCACCAAAATCGGCCTGCGGGCCATCGTTTCCAGCAGTCTCGATCCATTTGGGCTGCTGGGGGACAACGACAACATAAAAAAACGCATTCTCTTTGGTACCGGCCTTATGATCGGGGGCGCCAGCATGATCGCCACCTGCCCGCCCATTCCGGTGGAATCCGATTTTCACCAGCTGTCCTCTTCGGAAAAACTGCAACGCGCCCAAGCCCTTGGGTATCGGCCCGCCCCGATTCCTCCTCTGTTCCGGGATGTGGACAACCCGGCCGACCCGGCTTCATGCACCAGCACCGTGGATCTTGCCATTGACCCGGCCACCGGAAAAGTGACTGATTTCGGCGATTTTATGGAGCGAGATCTGGCCTATACGTCGCCATTTGGCTCGTACCCTTCTGCCACCTCGGATGCCATCCACCTGACTTCGGAATACACCGACTGCCTGGGCAGCCTTCTGCAACTGGTGCAGTTCGACGTCAATGAGTCCATCAATGTCGGCCTTGTGAACGCCCCGCAACTTCCGGATGTGCCATTGGACTCGTTGCTGAATGGCTTGCTGGATCTCATTATTGAAACCATTGGCCTGGATAATTTTGAAACAGTGGCGCTGAATTCCTTTAATGGCTGGAAGACCAGTTATCGCGCCGATCACCCCGCTTATTGCGACAATAACAGCTGCGAGTTTGAACACGGCGACAACCGGCTGACATTTTTCATTGACGCACCGGCCAGCCTATGGGGCAGTGTGACGCCCAGCATTCAGTACTTTCAGGACCTTTCTGTGATGGAGTATTTTGATCCGGAAATCACCGCCCTGCCCCTGACAATTCACTTGGAAGCCCTGGAAATTGGCGGGGTCACGGTCAAGGCCTACCCGCCCCGCTCCTGGGAAGGCAACCCGCCTGACGACCACCATTACACCTTTGACCAGTCCTGGCTGGGGATTCAGGACAACTGCGAAGCCAACCCCACGGTGGATTTTCCCATCGCAGAATTTTACCCCCTGGGTAGCTGGCAAGTGCCCATTACCGTCACCGACCGGGTGGGCAATACCACCACTGATTTTGTGACGCTGGTTGTCGAAGATTCCATTCCGCCGGATTTATCACCGCCTGAGCCGGTGGGCATTCCGGTGCCCGATGGCACCACCAGCATCAATTTTACCGACCCTGGTATTGGCTGTGTGGAATATCTGTGTCAGGGTTTCTCCGCCACCCATTACCTCTACCCACCGGCCTATTTCGATTTTGCCAGCATTTCCCCGGATGTCGAATGCTACGTGGAAAACAGCCTCTATTCCGAACCCACTGCCTGTTCTGTGGCTCAACTGCCGGTCAACGAAGGCAGCCTGATTACCTGGCGAATTTCCGATCCCTCCGGCAACCCCACCGAAGCCACCCAGCCGGTTTTTGTGCGTGAGGAAAGCGCCAATACGCCCCCGGTAGCCAATGACGCCTTTTTTATCGTTGGCAACCTCAATCCCGTTGACATCCCCTTATCTGCCAATGACCCGGACTACGACACCCTGGAATTCAGCATTGTGGATGCGCCAGCCAACGGTACCGTCGCTGCCCGCACCGAACCCATTTTCCAGACCCGTTTCACCACCTCGGGCCTGTTTCGCAATGCCTCTGGCATAGTTCATTTCGTACTGGCCTCGGAAAATGACAGCGGAGAAGGTGTTTTGGTGGCTGTCCCGGATGAACAACGCATTTATTCTTTTAAAGGGGATTTCTCACCCGGAAGTGTGCCGCAACTGATCAACCGTTATGAACTGAATACCATTACCCCTTCGGCCATGGCCGTGACCGATGGAAAAAATATCCAGTTGAGCTCAGGCACGCTTTATCAGTTGCTGAAAGCCAGCGGCTCTGAACCCGGCGTGTGGCTGGGCGACTGGCAACAAGGCAAAATTTACCGCTACACCAACAATGGCGCCATCAACAACCCTATTGTAGAGGAGAAATTTGTCATTAATCTGCCATCGGGTTTGGCCGACCCGGTGGGCCTGGCCGTGCGGCGTATCAGCACCACCCCCCGGCAATACGGCATTTATGTGGTTGACAAGGCCAGCAGCGATTTGTGGCAGATAACAGTCAACTGCGACCAATGCGGTGGCAATATAACGAACGACACATACACGCTGGTTTCAGCCCAGGTTATTGCCTCCGGCTTGCCGACCACCGTGAGCGCCATTGACCTGACAGATAACAACCACCTGCTGGTGGCCAGCTGGGATAACAATTCCTTGCAGGAGCTTAACCTGCTGACCACACCGGCTTCC
>WGBZ01000236.1 GCA_015494035.1 Lysobacterales bacterium
GTGCAATGGCAAGCCCACGTTTTCAACCAGATCCGCCAGCACATCCTGGTCAATCTTTTCGGTTTTCTCGTGAATCTCGTTCAGGTTAAGGGCAAAGGAAACGCCCAGTTGAGCATCTACAGAAAAGTCCACCTGCGGCTCAGGTGCAGCCTTTAACCGGCGCGGCTCAAACAGAAAGTCATCGTCAAAGAACAGTACTTTTTTACCGGCCAAGGCCAGCAAAGCCAGGTTCCAGACCCGTCCACCGGTAAAAATGCTGCTGTCCTCTGGCGGGTTTAACAGCCATTCGATGGCCTGACGATGCTGAGGAAATTCCTTCACCAGCATGGCCACAAATGACCGTTGCCAGACGTGCCCGTGGTGCTGAACCGACAAGGGTGATTCGCGGCACAGTTTCTCGTTACGCTGCTGGTTTTTCTCCTGACGTGAATCGTCAAAGACATGCACCGGCCACTGATGGCCAAACCGGCTCTGGTACACCTGCAGCGATTCCAGGATTCGCTGCAATTGCTCGGGCCGATCGCAGGTGCGCAGGACAATGCCTGCAAAGGGCAAGGCTTTATCAGCCCCTGTGCGGATTGCCTTTTCCGGGGCACGTATCCCCTGCAGCCATTGCTGATCTGAAAGCATGGTGCCTTTCTTTTGCAAAAACTCAAACACCTGGGCGATGGCACCCTTTTGCTGCTTCAATCCCGGCAGATGTTGTGCCACGCGGTCGATGTGGGTGGTCAGCGGCTGAAAGTCACGCGACAAGGCCAGGGCGTCCAGCACCTGATGGGTCATCACATGGCTGCTGCCATCGCGGGGATTGAAAAACACCAGTTCTTCCTGTGAAAGCGGTGCAGCCACACCTGAAACCGAGGCATACAGTGGGCCATCGGTGGGGGCAGGTTTTTTTGGCGTGGCCTGCGGGCCAAAATCGAATTCAAATTCCATGTTTTTTTCTCAGGTGTTTCAGCCAGAGCCCCAGCAGGGGGATTTTCTGCCAGCGCTGCAAGGTGTTTTTTATGGCAGCCAATTCTTTCTCAGCCTGTATGTGGGCGCGGATGACCGCGTGGTAATGCCCATAGACGGACTCTGGCTCATCGGCAAAAAGGTTGAGGTCAGCCACTGCTGGCAAATGCTCGGTTTTTTTGGCCGCCAGCACCACGTGATAGACCGCAGGCCAGGGCAAGTGGTTTTGGTTTGATTGCCCATCCTTTTGCAGGATATGGGTTGAAACCGTTTCCAGGCGGGGTTTTTCTTCCTTCCAGAGGAGAGAGAAAAAAGCCATTTTCTGGCCCAGCCACGTGAGCGCGGGCCAGTGTTTACCCAGAAGTGCTGCAAACTCGTCCCGGTACAGTTCCTTGATGTGATACGGGTTGTCGTAGCCGCTGGCATCACTGTAGACGGATTTGTCTGGCGTTGAAATCACCAGAAAACCATCGTCTTTCAACACTCGCTGGAATTCCGCCAGCATCTGCTCCTGTTCACTGAGGTGTTCGAGGGTTTCAAACGAGACCACCGCCTCAAAGCTGTTATCGGGAAAAGGCAAGGCAGCACAGGAGGCCTGAACAAAAGTCGGGCTTGTCTGCTGACCGGTGTCAGACTGGCTGGCATATCGCTGCCGGGCGTGTTGAATGGTTTCAGGGTCAACGTCCACCCCGACCACACTGGCCGCTGTGCTGGCCAGGAGGTGCGTGCCGTAGCCTTCGCCACAGGCAGCATCCAGCACCTGGCGCCCGGCCACCAATTCAGCGGCCAAGGCATAGCGGTGGTAATGTTCATACCAGATTTCGCGTTCGCATTCGGGCGTAAACCGCTCACCGGTAAATTCCATGGCCAAAGTGGCTGTGTGGTTGGCTTTACTGCGAGTCATGGTTTCCTATACCCAGTTCCCTGGCCAGATCGGGCCGATGTTTTATCAAGCCGTTAATTATCTCACACCGGAGAGTGGACAAGGGATCGGTGTGGATGTATTCCTCGATCATGCGGACGTAATCCGGATGTTTGCCCAGCAAGCGTTGCATGGACTGCTGATTGGGTTGCATACCCAGATCGGCAAAACTCTGGTTGCCAATATGCGCCACGTAAGCGTTATCGAGCAGAATGTTTTTCAGGCCCGCCTGCCTGGCCCGCAGGCAATAGTCATTTTCCTCCCCATAACCGTAGCCGAAGGTCTCGGCGTCGAAGGCGCCAATACGCTGTTTGGCCTGGGCCGTTATTAACAGACAAAACCCCACACCAGTGGGAATTTCGGGGTACCGCGGTTGATGGCTGTGATAGAGGTATCCGGCCAGCTCATGGGCCGATTCCGGCACCGGCTGGGCGCGCAAGAAGCCTGGAAAACTGCAGATTTCCGCATTATTGGACCACGGGGTGGCGGTGGCCAGATCCGGAACACGACCAATGGCCAGGCGAAAAGCCTCCAGCCAGAACGGCGTCACGATGGCATCGGCATTGAGCAAAATCGTGTGGCCGTCACTGAGGCTCAAGCCTTCGTTGGCGGTTTTGACAAAACCCAAATTGTGGCTGTGCTGGATGAACTCCCAACCATTGTGAGTGGCATACTGCCGGGCCAATGCACTGACCCGTTCATCCGTGGAGGCGTCATCAATGAGGAGAACCGATGCATTAGGAGTGTACTCCTGCAAGGCAGCCAGACAACGCGACAGGGCATCGTGCCCATTGTAGATGGGCACCACGACGGTGAGTGCTGGTGCATCGCCAGAACCTGCGTTTTTGGGGCTTTCAGGTGTCATCGGCGGAGGCTTTGGCATTATCGGCGGTGTGCCATTCAATGGGCAGGCGCACCACGCCCAATTCCCGGGAATCGCCCTGAATGCGCAATTCACTTTCGCAGGTATCCATCAACCGGATGCCTTCGGGGTCCATGCAATGGGCGCGGATAGTGAACGTGCCTGGCAGCAAGGGCAAACGGGGTAGTCGCAGCCGGTACCGCCAGCGGTTGTCCTCAAGCGGTTCAGGCATGGCATCGAATAGTTCCGACAAGGTGCCATAGACCGGTGTGCCGTCCACACGAACTACACCTATGGCCAGCACTGGCGCCCGGCCATCGGGTGACCAGCACACCACCTCGATATCCAGGTCCTGTCCACTCAACAAACGATTGGTAGTCTGTGAACCATGGCTTAACTGAAGCGACTCCACGTGGTAGTTGGATCTGTCCACTTCAACCGAACGTTGGCTTTGTTCCCGAACCAGGTCATGCTCGTCTTCGTAGGCTTGTGCCACCTGATGCACATCGCCCAGTTTCTTGACCCGGCCATCCTCCAGCCAGACGGCGGTCTTGCAGAGCTTCTTGACGTGGTACATGCTGTGAGAGACCAACATCAAGGTGCCACCACTGGCGAGGTATTCATCGATCCACTGAATGCATTTGCGTTGAAAGCTCTGATCGCCCACAGCAAGAATCTCATCGGTAATCAATAACTCGGGCCGAGTGACTGTCACCACCGAAAACCCCAGACGAACCACCATGCCCGAGGAATAGTGTTTGACCGGTTCATCGATATAACTGCCGATATCGGCAAACTCGATCATCTGCTGCAGCTTGGTGCTGATGGATTTTTTGTCAAGACCCGCCAAAGCGGCAGCCATTTTCAGGTTCTCGCGGCCAGTGTATTCCGGATGGAAGCCTGAGCCCAGTTCCAGCAAGGCGCCGATTTTTCCATTGACAGTGACGTTGCCGGTGGTGGGCTGCACGACCCCGGAGATGATCTTTAGCAAGGTGCTTTTCCCGGCGCCGTTCTTGCCAATAATGGCCAGTGATTCCCCGGGATAGATTTCGAAGTTAATGTCACGCAACACCTCACTGCCCTCGGTGATGGGCCGCGAACGCAACAAGGACCACATGGCGC
>WGBZ01000237.1 GCA_015494035.1 Lysobacterales bacterium
CTCTATTGGCAACCCGATGCCCGCTTTGTGGTGACCGGATCGCACCGCACGCCAACAGCGGCCAAAGAGAAAATCCGTCAGGTTTTTGCCGATGCGCCGGTGCTATGGCTGGATAAAAACGATGGGAAAAACCCCTACGCGGGCATGCTGGCCTGGGCCGATGCGCTGGCCGTGACGGCCGACAGCATCAATATGCTCAGCGAAGCCTTTGCCACCGGCAAACCGGTGTTGCCACTGGCTATGGAACTGGCTTCACCCAAACACCGGCGATTCGCCAGCGCACTGGGTTCCCAAGAAAAGGCATTGGGAAGAACCAAAATTCATTCGACCCTGGACATAGCAAACACACTTTGGCAAGCCATTCATGCAACAGACTGACATTCCCGAATGCTTATGCCTAATTTGACAATGATTGCGGAGCGGGAGTACTATTGGGGCATAGTGCCAATACCCACTTTAGTGTATCTATTTTGTCAGCTAGGAGTCTCACCATGAAAACAACAACTAAAACATCAATCAGCGCTGTGCTGATTGCATTTGCGTTATTCACATCGATGGCTACAGCCAAGGTTGAACTGGATTTCAGCTCACCCATCGTCGGAACCCAAAAAACCCTCGACTATTTCAGAAACACGGCCATTGATATAAATAATACCGGCCATAACCTTTTGCTGACGCGCGGAGAAAAAAACCAATCCCCAACTTATCTTCCGGTATGACTGGAAAACCGGTCACTACCAACTTGCCTGGAAAAACGCCAAGACCTCCACTTTCATGACCAGATCAGGGAAATTGCCAAATGCTTCAGGCCCGGCCCTTTCTTCAGAAAAACCCAGCGAATGGGGGTTTCATGCAGACAGCCACACTTTGGCTCTTGCTCTGGAAAATGAATTGGGGGTAACAAGTCCGGTACAAAAACCAGCCTCCACCGGCCAAACCAAAGAAGGCAGCCCCAGTGTTGAATGCGCCATGGCCATCCAAGCCGTCCACAATGCGCTGGCAGTATTGGTCGCCGTCTTGGGAACCGGGGATGAGGATAGCATCTCTGCGGCTGAGATTGCCTTGCAAAATGCTATTCAGATGATGGAACGGCTGTGTCGCGGACAATAAAAAAAGCGCCATTGCAGAACCGAGAAAGGCGTGTAGAAACAAACAGCTCGCCTTCAGGGGCGCGTAATCACTCCGGCCAGGTGAGACCGTGACGAACCGGTAATACGCCTCAGATCCACACGTTCCCCCTGCCAGCGCTGTTTGGCCAGCCAGGCAAAAAGCACCGCTTCCAGATAATCCGGGTTCACACCCCGCTGGTCAGAAGATATCACTGCTTCACCCAGCACGTTGGAGAGGCGATCCAGCAGAACCCGATTGTGGGCGCCGCCCCCACAGACAATCACATCCAAAGGCGCCGCCGGGCTGCCTGTGCGCAGTTCGTCGATAGCGCTGGCCACCGATTGTGCGGTCAGCTCCAGCAAGGTGGCCTGCACATCGGCCGCGGATGGTGTCTCGTCCAGGGCATTCAGGTGCATGTCCAGCCAGTGGGGATTAAAGCGTTCCCGGCCCGTGCTTTTGGGCCAGTCCTGACCAAAATAATCATCGGCCATCAACCGTGAAAGCAGTGCCCTGTGCACCTTTCCGGTGGCCGCCCAGCGCCCGCCGTCGTCGTATTTCCGGTTCAGGTGTTTGTGCGCCCATTCATCCAGCAAGCAATTGGCTGGGCCGGTGTCGAAGCCGGCCAGACGACCATCCGCCCCCAACCAGCTGACATTGGCGATACCGCCCAGGTTGACCACCGCCACGTGCCGGTCGGCCCGGGCGAACAGGGCCTGGTGCAGCAAAGGCGCCAATGGCGCGCCCTGCCCGCCCAGTGCCATGTCCATCTGCCGAAACTGACTGATAACAGGAATGCCGGTGGCTTCCGCCAGCACAAAGGGCGAACCCAGCTGCCAGCTACCAGGGTTGGATGAGTCGGGCCGGTGATACACGGTTTGGCCATGACTGCCGATGGCGCAAATGGCCTGGGGGGAAATGTTTGCCTGTTTCAGGCAGGTCAGTGCCGCCTTGGCAAAAGCCCGGCCCAGCCGTTGATCCAGCGCGTTGATGCCTGGCCAGTCCAGCGGCGTCGAGTGATTCGGCCGCTGGCCGCGCTGCATCAGCGCCAGCACGTCCTGACGCAGGGTGTTCTGCAAAGGCTGGCTGATGGCGTGAATGATGCGTGGGTTGCGGGCGGAAAAGTCCACGATGGCCGCGTCGATGCCATCAGCCGACGTGCCGGACAGCAGCCCCAGGTAATAGCCGCTGGCCACAGGTCGGGAAACGGCATTATTCATGTTTATTGCCCGGCCAGTGACTGACTGTGTTCGTCCAGTTGTTGCAATTCAGCCAGCAGTGGGGCGGCAAAACGCTGGAAGTCTGCCAGACGTGCCTTGGGCAAGGGATCCGCCTTGGGCAGCTTGACCGTGCGGGGATTGCGGTGCACGCCATTGACCAGGAATTCGTAATGCAAATGCGGCCCGGAAGCCAGGCCGGTGGAACCCACCATGCCGATCACCTGACCCTGCTTCACGCGCTGCCCTTTCCTGACCTTGCGCTTGCTGAAGTGCAGGTATTTGGTCACGATACCGTTGGGGTGCTGGATGAACACGTGGTTGCCGTTGTATTTGCTGTAAGCCGAACGAATCACCTTGCCGTCACCGGCGGCATACACCGGCGTGCCGCGCGGGGCACGGTAGTCAATGCCGTTATGCGGCCTGACCCGCTTGAGTATCGGGTGTAGGCGGCGTGGGTTGAAGTTGGAGGAAATATAGGAGAAATTCAGCGGCGCACGCAGGAAGGCTTTCTTCATGCTACGCCCTTCGGGTGTGTAGTAGTTGCCATCATCGGTGGCCGGGTCATTATCCGGGTCGTAATACACCGAACGGAAGGTTTCGCCCTGATTGGTAAAGCTGGCGGCCAGAATGCGGCCATCGCGCAAAAACTCACCGTCCTTGTAGATTTTCTCGTAAATAACACTGAATCGATCGCCTTTGCGAATGTCCAGCACAAAGTCGATGTCCCAGCCGAAAATATTGGCCAGCTTCATGACCATGTTGTCCGACAGGCCGGCGGCCTTGCCGGCGCCAAACAGGCTGTGTTCAATCACGCCGCTGGCTTTCTCCAGTTGAATTTCCAACGGGTGCGAGATGAGTTCCGAGCGCACGGTATCCCCTGCTGTGGTGACCACCAGATCGGTGGTTTCATCCAGAGGATATTTCAGCGCGGCCAGTTTGTTGTTTTCCCCCCGTCGCACAAACAATCTGGCGCCAGGATAAATCCGCGCCAGTTTACGCGTGTTCTTGTCCAGGGTGACGATGCGGTGTAGCAGCCCGGCACTGAAACCCAATTGCTTAAAAATACCGGACAGAGTCTGGCCTTTTTGCACCACCACTTCCTGCCAGCGTTGCGGCTGAAAGCGTTCATCTTCTGCGCCGCTAAAGCTGGCCAACGGCCGGGGCGGCAGCAGCAGCGTTCGCTGTGAAAGCGCGGTTTCAAAATCGCGCGACGCGGAGCGGCCACTAAAAGCCATCATGGCCAGTACCACAGGCACCAGTAGCACCACGGCCGCGGTGGGAATTTTGCGATGATGATTTTTCAGCCAGTGCCGGGCCGTGGCAAGCAGCTTGGCCATCAAGTGCCTGGGCAGGTGCCCGGTTCGAGGCAGACGGCCGGTGGCCGGGGACGTGTTAATGCGGCGCGCTTGTGCGGTCGCTCGCTTTGGCGAAAAGGGGCGTTCTGAATTCACGGGCATCGGGGAAGTCCTGAGGATAAAACAACAATATAAGACTTGCGCCAGCAGGTCAAGCTGCCAGCGCGGTTTGTGTGATCCCCGTCTGACCACAGGCCGGGTGGAAAAATTCAGCAAAACCCGGGCTTTAACGCTAAAATAACCGGCTTTCAACAGCATACGAGCACACCGCCCATGTCGGCCACCGAACTTTCCATCGAAGACGCGCTGGAGCTCATCGCCCGCGGCACCGAAGAGATTATCAAAGTTGAAGAGCTGGAAAAAAAGCTCAAAAGTGGCAGGAAATTGCGTGTCAAAGCCGGGTTTGACCCCACCGCGCCCGACTTGCACGTGGGCCACACGGTGCTGATCAACAAGCTCAAGGTGTTCCAGGATCTGGGCCATGAGGTGATTTTCCTCATTGGTGATTTCACCGGCATGATCGGTGACCCCACTGGCAAGAATGTCACCCGCAAACCCCTGACGCGCGAAGACGTGGCCGAAAATGCCAAAACCTACCAGGAACAGATTTTCAAGATCCTGGACCCGGAAAAAACCACCGTGGCCTTCAATTCCAGCTGGATGGATGCCATGTCATCACAGGACATGATCAAACTTGCGGCCAGCTACACCGTGGCGCGCATGCTGGAACGGGATGATTTTGAAAAGCGTTACAAAAGCGGCCAACCCATCGCCATTCATGAATTTCTTTATCCGCTGGTACAAGGCTACGATTCCGTGGCGCTGAAAGCGGACGTGGAACTGGGCGGCACCGACCAGAAATTCAACCTGCTGGTGGGCCGGCACTTGCAACAACAGGCCGGCCAGGAACCCCAGGTGGTGATTACCCTGCCCTTGCTGGAAGGACTGGACGGCGTACAGAAAATGTCCAAATCGCTGGGCAACTACATTGGCATTGACGAGGCACCCGGAGAAATTTTTGGCAAGGTCATGTCTATTTCGGATGAGCTCATGTGGCGCTATTTTGATTTATTGAGCTTCCGCCCCACCGCTGAACTGGATGGGCTGAAGCAGCAGGTGGCCGAAGGCCGCAACCCGCGCGATGTCAAGTTTGAACTGGCACAGGAACTCATCGAACGCTTCCACGACAAAGCAGCCGCTGATGCGGCCCTGCAGGGGTTTCTGCAACAATTCCAGAAAGGCGCCATTCCCGATGACATTCCTGAAGTGACACTGACAACTGAAGACGGCGCCATGGGTATTGCCCACGTGCTGAAAAACGCCGGGCTGTGTGCCAGCACCTCGGAGGCCATGCGCATGATCAAACAGGGCGCGGTGAAGCTGGACGGAGAAAAAATCACCGATCCGAAAACCCAGCTTCCAGCTGGCACCGAAGGCGTGCTGCAAGTGGGCAAACGCAAATTTGCCCGCATTCAACTGCAATAAGCCGCACAATTTTCGCCTTTGCCGGGAAAGACTGCCCTCACCGGTGATTTTCCGGTAAAATAGCCCACCACGCGCCCGTAGCTCAGCTGGATAGAGTGTTGCCCTCCGAAGGCAAAGGTCACAGGTTCGACTCCTGTCGGGCGCGCCATCAGTTATCTGAACACTGGCCATCCCTGGCCAGGTTCAAAACGCTCAGGCCCGGCAAAGCCGTCCTTCGCTCACAGAGGCTATGCCTCTGGCTCGGCTCCTGCCTCGCCGGGTAAACCCGGTTATTTGAACACGTCCATCCTGATCTGCTGCAAAACGCTTAAGCAGATAAGGAAGCTCTGATCGAATCGTGAACTCGCTTCTCACGCCTGAAATGTCCGATAACTGCGTTGAAGTCCTTGCCAATAGCTCGCTATTGGCTGCGAACTCCGTCTTGTTCTCGAACATTTCCGGCATAACCGGCTTCGTCCAGATTCAATCAGAGCTTCCTTAAAGCTGTCTTGGTAGTCATTCGGTCGGGTTAATGCACACAAAAACGCCACTCAAACGGTAAAAACAGGCTGGACGTGAGGGTGACTTTAGGCCATAGTCCATGGCATGCAAAGCACACACGGCCCTGTTAATCACCACTCCAGACTGCCTGATGAATTCACCATCCAGACCTTCAGCTGAACCGCCACCAAAACTTCACCATTTTCTCACCGGCGTGGCCGCCCTGCTGGCCATGCTGGGGCCTTTCAGCATTGACACCTACCTGCCTTCATTTCCTGACATTGAAGCCGAATTCGGCGTCAGCCGGGCCGTTCTTTCCCAAAGCCTGAGCCTATACCTGGCGGCTTTTGCCGCAGGCACCCTGATTTGGGGGCCGCTGGCCGACCGGCTGGGGCGCAAGCGTGTTATCACCCTGGGGCTGGCCTTGTATGTGATTGCAGCAGCCGGCTGCGCACAGGCCCAGGACATCCAGGCATTTCTGTGGTGGCGGTTGGTACAGGGATTCGCCGCCAGCGGTGCTTTTGTGGCGGGTCGGGCCATGGTTCGTGACGCTCACGACCCACGCAGCGCCCAGCGCGCCATGGCCCGGGTCATGTTGTTGTTCGCCATTGCCCCGGCCGTGGCCCCGGTGCTGGGCGGCTGGCTCCATGACCACTTTGGCTGGCGTAGCGTTTTCTGGTTTCTGGCCCTGTTTGGCCTCTTCTTGATTGGCCTGATTACCTTGGCGTCTGAAACCCTGCCCCCGGCACACCGACAGTCCATTCATCCCCGCCATGTCTGGCGAACATACGTTGATATTCTCACCAACTCGCGGTTTTTGCGGGTGGTTTTTACCGTCGCTTTTGCCTTCGGCGGGCTATTTGTCTACATCGCCGGTTCGCCCACCGTGATTTATGATTTTCTGGGGCTGAAAAGCAACGACTTTGCGTTTCAGTTTGTGCCCATGGTGGCCGGCATGATGGCCGGTGCCCTGTTTTCCTCCCGCGTTGCGCACAACTGGCCACTTGTCCGCACCATCGCCACGGGGCTCGGACTGACCGCGCTGGCCAGTGGGCTGAATCTGCTGCTGGCGCTGTTGGCCCAACCCAACCTGCTGACGGTGATCGGGCCGCTGGTGTTGTATGCCTTTGGCATTGCCATGGCCATGCCAGCCATATCGGTGGTGGCCATGGATTTATACCCGCGCAACCGCGGTGCCGCCACATCAATACAGGGATTCATGCAAGCCATGATGAACGCCCTGGTGGCCAGCCTGCTGGTGCCACTACTCAACCATCATTGGCATTATTTTGCCCTGGCCATGTGGGGACTGAACGCCGTTGCACTCGCCCTGTGGTGGAGTGTGCGCAAAGGCACCCACACAACGGGTGAGGAGATACAAGGAAAGGGAAGGTGAATGGTGCGCTCGGCAGGACTCGAACCTGCTACCTGCCGCTTAGGAGGCGGCCGCTCTATCCTGATGAGCTACGAGCGCATGTCTTCTTCTTGACGTCCTGCCGCACTGCGTGCCCGGCAGGATTATTCGCCCCGTCCATGGGGGAAGCTCTGATCGAATCGTGAACTCGCTTCTCACACCTGAAATGTCCGATAACTGCGTTGAAGTCCTGGCCAATAGCCCGCTATTGGCTGCGAACTTCGCCTTGTTCTCGAACATTCCCGGCATAACCTGCTTCGCCCAGATTCAATAAGAACTTCCCTGGGGCTCACCCCTGCGGGGCCAGCCTGCGGCTGTTCTGGATTGTTCCGGACAATCCAGTCGAACGGGCTACCTGCCGCTTAGGAGGCGGCCGCTCTATCC
>WGBZ01000238.1 GCA_015494035.1 Lysobacterales bacterium
CAGCAGTAACGCCAGAATAAGGTGGCGCGGAGTGGAATGGATGGCGGTGGTTTTCATGTCACTTGTTCCTTATTTTCTGGGTGGTTTTGTCTTTTTTATTATTAGCCAGACAACCATCGTTGCCAGGTTAATAAAAAGGCCCCCCGACCAGAAACTGGAACAGTGAGGCTTATTTCTCCTTCATCATCAAGGCATGGATGCCGTTTTTCTGCAGGCGACGCTTGATGCTATCGGCCTTGCGGGCGCTGTCGAATGGCCCCAGTCTAACGCGGTGCCAGCGGGTCTGGTTGACATCCAGTGTCTGAATGTGCGCCTGTTGACCCAACAGCGCCAGTTGGGCCTTCAGGCTTTCGGCATCCTGCCGGCTCTTGAACGAGCCCACCTGCAAAATGTAACTGCTGGGTTCGCGTTGACTGGCCGGTTCGATTTCGTCCTTGTCGATTACCACTTCCATTTCCGGCAGCACGGTGTAAAAGTCGTATTTCTTCTTGCGCTGGCTCTGCAGCTCCTGGCTGAGGTCTTCGATCACCGGCTTGTTGACCGGTTGGTTCTGGCCTGCCGTGCTGCGTTGGGGCGGTTTTGGCACCCAGCCGGCCACATAGGCCGCCACGGCCAGCAGCAAACCCATCAGCATGCCCACTACCAGAATCAACCAGCCGGGCATGGGCCGGGAGCTGCCAGCCTTGCGCACGGGTTTACGGCGCGTTGTTTTCTTGCGCGTGACCATCAGTCTGCTTGCCCTTTGACTTCGGTAGGCTGTTTGCTCCGGGCCTTGCTGTCGGATGAGTCCATGCGCTGGGGGGCGGAAATGCCCAGCAGTCCCAAGCCATCGGCCAGCACGATCTGGCAGGCCTTGGCCAAGTTTAACTGCGCGTTCCTTAAATTTTCGTCAATTTCGTCGATCAGATGACTGCTGTTATACCAGGAGTGAAAGTGTTGGGCCAGCTCCCGGAGGTAGTTGGACAGCAGGTGTGGCGCGCGGTTCCTGGCCGCGGACTGGATAATGTCGGGGTATTCAGACAGGCTTCTGAGCAAGGCCACTTCCTGCGGCGATTCCAGTAGCTGCAAGGCCGCGTTGCCAATTTCCACGTTGTGCGGAATGGCAGCGTCGGCAAACTTGCGGAAAATGCTGCAAATGCGGGCATGCGCATACTGCACGTAATAGACCGGGTTGTCGTTGGACTGGGATTTGGCCAGGTCCAGGTCAAAATCCAGGTGTTGCTCGTGGCTGCGCATGACGTAGAAAAAGCGCGCCGCGTCCGTGCCCACTTCATCAATTAGCTGGCGCAGGGTGACAAAACTGCCCGAGCGCGTGGACATTTGCACCTTCTCGCCTGAACGAAACAGGTGCGCAAACTGCACCAGCAGGATTTCAATCGCCTGCGGGTCCAGGTCCAGAGCCTTGGCTGCGGCCTTCAGGCGCGGGATGTAACCGTGGTGGTCGGCGCCAAAAACGTAGATGGCGTCCTTGAAACCCCATTCAAACTTGTTCCACAAGTAGGCAATATCCGAGGCGAAATAGGTTTTGAGGCCGTTTTCACGCATGACCACGCGGTCTTTTTCATCACCGAAGTGGGTGGCGCGAAACCAGACGGCACCATCCTTGTGGTACAGGTAGCCCTTTTCTTCCAGCAGGTTGAGCACGGTGCTGACGGTGCCGTTTTCGTGCAAGGAGCGTTCGGAAAACCACTGGTCATAGTGCACGTTAAAGGCTTCCAGATCCTCACGAATCCCGTCCAGAATGGTGTTCAGGGCAATCTGGAAGATGGCCTGATAGTTTTCTTCGCCCAGCAGTTCCTTGGCCCGTTGCACCAGGCCGTCGATGTGTTTTTCCTTGTCACCGCCACGTTTTTCATCCGGTGGCACCAGTTCGTACACTTCGCTGGCTGAAAAGCGGAAGTCATCGCCGTATTGATTGCGCACCTTGCGGGCAATGTCGATGATGTAATCGCCCTGGTAGCCGTTATCGGGGAAGGGAATCCGCTCGCCGCATAGTTCCAGGTAGCGCAACCACACGGAAGTGGCCAGAATGTCCATTTGCCGGCCGTGGTCGTTGACGTAGTATTCACGCTGGACGTCATAGCCGGATTTTTCCAGGATATTGGACAGGCTGGAGCCGTAGGCCGCGCCGCGTCCGTGGCCCACGTGCAGGGGGCCGGTGGGGTTGGCTGACACGAATTCCACCGTGGTGGGCAAGCCCTGACCCAGGTTGTTGCGGCCAAAGTCATGGCCTTTCTTGAGGATTTTCTTGACCACCTGGCGTTGGCTTTGTCTGGTCAGGTGGAAATTGATAAAGCCTGGGCCTGCGATTTCCACTTTCTCCACGTGCGGGGAGTCCACCAGCTCGTCCACAATGGCCTGCGCGATGTTGCGTGGCGGCTTGCCCAGCGGTTTGGCCAGGGTTAACGCGATGTTGGTGGCAAAGTCGCCGTGTTCGGGGTTTTTGGTGCGGTCAAAGTGTACCGCCGGTTCCAGCGTTTCGGGCATGAAACCATCGCGCTTGAGATCCAGCAGCGCCTTGTCGACAAGTTCCTTCAGGTGGTCAATCATGGATTATGGGGTCAGGTGAGAAAAATAGCCTCGCATTTTACCACGCGCGTCATTGAAAGCACGGCAGATGATGTGGCTGATCACTGGATGAGTTTAAGGATCACGCCAGTCAGCCAGGCGCCATAGGTGCCCACGGCGTAGCCCAGCACTGCCAGCAATACGCCCACCGGCGCCAGGGCCGGGTGAAAGGCCGCGGCCACCACCGGTGCCGAGGCCGCCCCACCCACATTGGCCTGCGAACCCACTGCCATGAGGAAAACCGGCGCTTTCAGGAGCCAGGCCACAGCCAGCAACAGTACCGCGTGCACGGTGATCCAGACCGCGCCGATAAGAAACACCACAGGGTCATCAAAAACAGTAGTGATGTCCATTTTCAGGCCAATAGTGGCCACCAGGATGTAGATAAACAC
>WGBZ01000239.1 GCA_015494035.1 Lysobacterales bacterium
AAGCCGGTGTATGGGCCAATCACTTCCTGTGGCACCACAGTGCCGTTAATGGTCAATTGCTTGCGAACCGGGTCGTAATGAATTCGGTCACCGGGCAGGCCAACAATGCGTTTGATGTAGTCCTGGCTCTGGTCCTTGGGGTAGCGGAAAACCGCCACGTCTCCCCGCTGGGGATGACCAGTTTCGATCAGTGTGCCATGAAAGACGGGCATTTTAAGGCCGTAGGCAGACTTGTTTACATAGATAAAATCCCCGGTCAACAGCGTTGGCATCATGGATGAAGAGGGAATGCGGAAAGGCTCAAAAATAAAACTGCGCACCAGCAATACCACCAGCACCAACGGGAAAATGGAACGGGCGAAATCCACCACGTGGGCGGTGGCGCTATCGGGGGTGATGCGGTTTTTGAGAACCAGATGATAAAACAGCACAATGCCGCCGCTGATTACCGTTGCCAGTGCCAGAAAAGCTTCAAAGTCAAAGTGGATTTCGTTCATGCCGGGGTTCCAGAGTAACAGGGTTAATTATCAACTTTCAAAATGGCCAGAAAGGCCGCTTGTGGGACTTCCACTGAGCCAATTTGTTTCATTCTTTTTTTGCCGCGCTTTTGCTTTTCGAGCAATTTTCGCTTGCGACTGGCATCACCGCCATAACATTTGGCGGTCACATTCTTGCGCAGGGCCTTGACCGTGGTGCGAGCAATCACGTGCGAACCGATGGCCGCCTGAATGGCCACATCAAACATTTGCCGCGGAATCAGCTCCTTGAGTTTCTCGGCCAGTTCGCGTCCGCGACGCTGGGCTTGATCACGGTGAGTGAGGATCGACAAGGCATCCACGCGCTCGCCATTGATGAGAATATCGACACGCACAAACGGGCCCGGTTCAAAGTGGCTGAACTCATAGTCAAAAGAGGCAAAACCCCGACTGACGGATTTGAGGCGATCAAAGAAATCCAGCACCACCTCACTTAATGGCAACTGAAAGGACAACTGGACCTGCGATCCCATGTAATGCATGTTTTTCTGCACGCCACGTTTTTCCATGCATAACCCCATTACCGAGCCAACGTAATCATGCGGCACAAGAATGTTGGCGTTGATAATGGGTTCGCGAATCTCCTGAAAATTTTCCGGCAAGTCTGCCGGGTTGTCCAGCTTGACCACTTCGCCCTTGGTGGTGACCAGTTCGTAGATCACCGTGGGTGCCGTGGTAATAAGGTCCAGGTCAAACTCCCGTTCCAGACGCTCCTGAATCACTTCCATGTGCAGAAGACCCAAAAAGCCGCAGCGGAAACCGAAGCCCAGGGCACCGGAAGTTTCCGGTTCAAACGTAAACGAGGCATCATTGAGACGAAGTTTTTCCAACGCCTCGCGCAAATCCTGATAATCATCCGCCGAAGTGGGGAAGAGGCCGGCAAAAACGCGCGGTTGTGATTCTTCAAAGCCCGGCAGTGGCTCCCTGGCCGGGTTGTCTGCTGAGGTGATGGTGTCTCCCACCGGCGCCCCGTGAATGTCCTTGATGGAGGCAGTTAACCAACCCACTTCCCCACAGCCAAGGGTGGTTTTTTCCACCCGCTTGGGAGTAAAAATGCCGAGGTTTTCAGCCAGGTGTTCATTGCCCAGTGACATGATGCGGATTTTATCTTTCTTGTGCACCACGCCATTAAAAACCCGAATCAGCGACACCACGCCCAGGTAATTGTCAAACCAGGAATCAATAATGGAAGCCTGTAATGGCGCCTCCGGGTCACCCTCTGGTGGCGGGATGCGTTCCACAATGGCTTCCAGCACTTCATCGATGCCTTGCCCGGTCTTGGCACTGACCAGCACCGCATCAGACGCATCAATGCCGATAATTTCCTCGATTTCGCGCTTCACTTTTTCCACATCGGCCGATGGCAGATCGATTTTGTTGATCACGGGGATCACTTCCAGGCCCATTTCTATGGCGGTGTAGCAGTTGGCCACCGATTGCGCCTCCACGCCCTGTGCCGCATCTACCACCAGCAAGGCGCCTTCGCAGGCAGCCAGGGAACGGGACACCTCGTAACTGAAATCCACGTGGCCGGGTGTGTCAATGAAATTAAGCTGGTAGGTTTCACCATCTTTGGCGTGATAGTCCAGCGTCACTGCCTGGGCCTTGATGGTGATGCCGCGCTCCTTTTCGATGTCCATGCTGTCAAGCACCTGGGTTTCCATTTCACGCTCGGACAGACCACCACATTTTTGAATAAAGCGGTCTGCCAGCGTGGATTTGCCGTGGTCAATATGGGCAATAATGGAAAAGTTTCGAATGTTTTTCATGCAGGGCCAATGGGTAAGGTCAGGGACATGCCAGTGTTATCTAGAAAGTGTTAGGGAAGCTCTGATTGAATCTGGACGAAGCAGGTTATACCTGAATTGTTCGAGAACAAGGCGAAGTTCGCAGCAAATAGCCGGCTATTGGCCAGGACTTCAACGCAGTTATCGGACAATTCAGGTGTGAGAAGTGAGTTCATGATTTGATCAGAGCTTCCTTAGGGAGCCTCTGATTGAATCTGGCGCGAGCAGATTGTCGTGAAAAATTATTCAGTTCATGGCGCAAACCGCACGCAATAGCAAGCCATTGTGAGGGTTTGCAACGCAGAAATGGACAATTTTACGCCACAAGATGCCGTGTCACGATTCGATCAGAGGCTCCTTAGCGAGGTAAACAAAAATCCCGTGGAAACCACGGGATTTGGGCTGTCACCTATTGTAATGACAACGGCCTTAACGTTCAATGACTATAAAGCGATTGGCGCCCTGGCGATTGATAAGCAGCACCAGCGGTTCCCCAGCCGTCAGCAAACGGATCTGGCGTCCAAACTGCTTGATATTCTTCACTGGCTGCTTGCCCACCTTGAGGATAATATCACCGCTACGCAAGCCACTGCGCCGCACCTGCGGGTCTTGCACGTCCTTGACGATAACTCCCGCGGTCTCACCACTTTTTTGGCGGCTTGCCTCATCCAGGTTGGCGACACTGAAACCCAGGTTGGCCGGGCTGAATGCCTTGCCATTGGCCGCCTGTCGACTGGCCACCGAGTCCAGCGTGGCGGTCAGGGTTTTCTCCTGGCCGTCGCGATAAACCAGCAGTTGTACGGTGGTTCCAGGCGCTTTGGATCCCACCAGAGGCGGCAGGTCATTGGCCGAATCCACGGATTCATCGTCCACTTTTACAATCACATCCTGAACCTTGATGCCGGCTTTTTCTGCGGCTGAACCCTTGGCCACGTGATTGACCAACGCTCCATGCGGGGTTTTCATGCGCAAGTAATCGGCCATTTTCTGGCTCACCGGCTCAATACCAACACCCAGCAGACCCCGTTCCACAGTGCCATGCGTTTTCAACTGCTCGGCCACTGATGCGGCCACCTCGATGGGAATGGAAAAGGACAGACCCATGTATCCACCGGTGTTGGACAGAATCAGGGTGTTGATGCCCACCACTTCCCCATCCATATTGATCAGCGGGCCGCCGGAATTGCCCCGGTTAATGGGGACATCGGTTTGAATGTAAGGCACATACTGCTGACCGCGCATGCTGCGCCCCTTGGCGCTGACAATGCCCTTGGTGACGGAATGTTCAAAACTGAGTGGTGAACCAATAGCCATCACCCATTCACCAATTTTCAGCTTGTCACTGTCGCCCATTTTCAGGCTGGGCAGGTTTTTCGCATCCAGCTTCAACAAAGCAATGTCACTGGGCTCATCCTGGCCAATCAGTTTGGCTTCCATTTCTCGGTGATCCGGCAGCCGCACGATGATTTTGGTGGCTCCGTTGACCACATGCCGGTTGGTTAGTACATAGCCATCTGGCGAGATAATAAATCCGGTGCCGATGGATACCCTGTCCTGCGGCATGGGCGGGATAACACGCCGGTGGTAAGGGTCCACTGGCACCACCTGGGCCGGGACCTGGGATTCCGTGTGTGCTTCAATATTAACAACCGCATCACCGGTTTTCTCCACCAGCTCGGTAAAATCCGGCAGTTTGCCGGCATGAGCCGTCACAATGAGTAATATCAGACCGATCAGGATCAGCCAACGGGAGGAATAAAAAGCGGGTTTCATGCAATTCTCCTTAGGGTTTTATTGGGTTTGTGTGAGTAGGGTTTCTGGCATTTCTGGCGATTCAGGCACATAAGCCGTTGAATTGAAGACCAGATACACCATGCTGTGCTTGGCACCAATTCATCCATGGTTCATTAAGGAAGTTCTGACTCAATCTGGCGCGAGCAGATTGTCGTGAAAAATTGTTCAGTTCAAGGCGCAAACCGCACGCAATAGCTAGCTATTGTGAAGGTTAGCAACGCAGAAATGGACGATTTTACGCCACAAGATGCCGTGTCACGATTCGATCAGAGCTTCCTTAACGGATGAAATAAAGACAGCCAGTGGGATGGGAAAGTTTCGACGCCCTGCCCTTTTGCCGATGCTCCGAGTCACCAGACGGGTTAACGGGTGCTGTCACTGGCTACAGGTTATGCTTCGGGACTTGGGTATTGTGCGGGTTGGGCCCAAAAAACCAAGACAAAATCAGCTTTCAGAAAAAATTGACCGAGCTAAAACGAATGCTGCCAGCAGATGGATAGTGACGGATAATAAACCGCGACAGGAACAACCCGACAATGGCACCGAGCACACCACCGAGATCAAACGGCCAGCCCACCAAGGAGAACAGGCCTGAGAAAATGACCAGCCCGACAAGCAAAACGGCCAAGGGCATGGCATACAGTCGCCAGGCGGATAACAACATGGCGTCGTCATCAAACTCCACCGCGAAACGGTCCCCGACCTGAACCGGGCCATTAAAGAAACCCTGATGATCCACCAGCGACTGGCCCGCTTTCTGGGCGTGCGCTTGACGGTAAATGATCAATTGATCCGGTTTGTTAGCGGAGAACCACTTCAAGGCGGTTTTACCACACCCGCCCCGACAGCCGGCACATGTGAGTGGCTGCTCGAGAATCGCTTCAATCTTTTCCGGCCTGACAGCTGTGACTCGAGCAAATCGTTTCATAAATGCTTTAACATCAGGTGGTTACCGAATAAACGCGAAGTCATCTGTTAACTCAAAAGCCATCAAACAAGCAGTCAGTGAATCGCTGATGCTGTTTAAGCCCGGGGCGGGACTGAAGACCGGCTGGCCACCAGCCAGCGGTCAGTCAACGGTCAGTCAGTGGCTTGAAGAGACGCGGTTTTCAGGGGTGATGGTGTACACATAAGGCGCATGTTGCTGCAATGTGCCGGGCGCACGTTGCTGAGGCTGCTGATACAGGAAACCCCGAAATTGTGGCGTTCTCAAATCCGGATAGCCCGAGCTGCGCCATTCGGAAACAGACGTGGCCAGTTGGGCCCGGGGCAAGTCCACAAACTGCACCGGCGGGGTTTGTAGCGGCACAGACTGACTGGGTATCTTCTGCTGCACCAGAAACTGTTCGCCAGTATTGGCATGTCGAGTCACCGGAGACTGTTGCATCAAAAACACAGCGGTTAAAGCGACCGAAGCCGCAATGCCCACACCAGCGACCGGCTTCAGCCACGCATGCGCGCGTGAGGACTTTTCCGGTTCGGTATATTCACGCACACCAAGACGGGCCAGCACCTGATCGGCCACGTCAATCATCAAAGGCTCATTCGGTTTCTTTTGCAAGCACCCCCGAATCAGGTGATAGCGGTTCCAGGTCTGACCCAATGCCGGGTCAGAGATCATGCGTTTGATCAGGAAGCGAATGGCATTGGGTTCCATTTCGCCATCCATGAGTACAGAAATTTTTTCGTGGGATCTATCCGACATAGGTCACTCGTGATGGTTTTTCAGCTAACAGGGGTTTCAAGGCTCTATCAATGGCATCGCGGGCGCGGAAAATCCGCGAACGAACGGTGCCGATGGGACAATCCATGGCCTTGGCGATTTCTTCATAACTCAGGCCATCAACTTCGCGCATGACAATGGCCGAACGCAAATCTTCCGGTAGTTCGTCCACCGCCTTGGTGACGGCGGCCTCGATTTCCTGACGGGCGAACTCCGCTTCAGGGGTATCGAAATTCTGCATTTCCAACGCACTGGCATAGCGTTCGGCTTCTTCCGGTTCAACGTCCGAATTCTGAATCCGACGCGAGCGGGCCACCAGGTGGTTCTTGGACGTGTTGATGGCAATCCGGTAAATCCAGGTGTAAAAAGCACTGTCACCACGAAACCGTGGCAAGGCCTTGTACACCTTGATAAACACTTCCTGCGCCACATCCAACACCTCGTCGCGATCCCGGACGTAGCGCGAAATGATATTGGCCACTTTCTGCTGATAGCGGGTCACCAGCATCTCAAACGCTTTGGTATCGCCCGCCTGAGCTTGTTTGACCAGCTCCTGGTCAATGGCTTTTTCCGACATTTGTTTGTTTTCTTTTTTCATTGTTAAGCCTTTGACAGCCATTCGGGGCAAAAGTTTAGCCACAGAGGGGAAAAAATAACCCGATCTCACCCGCTCCATCGGGTTATAAACCCGGCATCATAATATGACATGTTCAGGCCACAATGGTCTCTTCCTTAAGGAGCCTCTGATTGAGTCTGGCGCGAACAGACTGTAGTGAAAAATTGTTCAGTTCAAGGCGCAAACCGCACGCAATAGCAAGGCTATTGTGAAGGATTGCAACGCAGAAATGGACGATTTTACGCCGCAAGATGTCGTGTCACGATTCAATCAGAGGCTCCCTAAGCACCTGATAGGCCTCCAGGATGGCCTGTATTTCATCTGCCGGCAGGGGGCGACAAAAAAGAAAGCCCTGGAAGTACTGACAGCCCTTGTCAGCCAGGTATTCGCGCTGGGCTTCGGTTTCAACGCCTTCGGCAATCAACTCGTGCCCCATGCGCTTGGCCATGTTGACTGTGGCTTCGAGAATGGCCTCATCGTCAGGGCTGACGCCAATGTTGCGGACAAACGACTGGTCGATCTTAAGGTATTTGGCCGGTATTTTCTTGATGTAATCCAGCGACGACTGACCAGTGCCAAAATCATCAATGGACAAGGAATAACCCAGCTGGTTCAACTGCCCCAGCACCTCAAGCAGGTTGGGCACTTTTTCCAGGCTGATGCTTTCGGTGATTTCAAAATCGACAAATTTTGGGTGCAGACCGGTGGACGAGACAATCTGATCCAGTTGCTGCACCAAGTCGGGGTCAACAAATTGGGCCGGAGACAAGTTAACAGAAATGGTCAGCTGATGGGAAAACGTGTTTTGCCACTGCAGGCACTGTTTGCAGGCTTCTTCCAGCACCCAATACCCGATTTCACGGATAAACCCCGACTCTTCGGCCATGGGAATGAAAAAACCGGGGCTGATCAAGCCCAGTTCGGGATGCTTCCAGCGCACCAGTGCCTCGAAGCCAACAATTTCTTCGGTTTTGGCATCAATCTTGGGTTGATAGAACACCAGCAGTTGATTGCGCCGAATGGACTGGCGCAACTGAGATTCCAGTTCCAGCTTCTGTTTGCCGGTGTCACCGCTGTCTTCTTTTTCCTCGTAGACCTTGATGCGGTTGCGTCCACCCAGCTTGGCATCGTACATGGCCAGATCGGCATTTTTGAGCAGCGTCGATGTGGTCTTGCCGTGTTCTGGGAAAAAGCTGATGCCAATGCTCAAAGTCATCAACAGCTCACTGCCATTACTGAGC
>WGBZ01000240.1 GCA_015494035.1 Lysobacterales bacterium
ACTTGGGACGGCAGCGAAAACGAACTGGCCTCTCTGGCGGATCAGGATCTGATGGGTCTCTGGCGAGGGTTGCAGCGGCGAGTATTGGCTATTCCGGCCTATGCCTCCGCCTATCGCCTGGCTGCAGGAAAGCGGCTGCCCACCTCAGCAATCGGAAAAAAGGCATCAGAGACCATCGCCTTCATGCGAGTGACCGGGCAGGCGTTGAGCGCCTTCATGCAGGTGGCCTTTGCCGCTGATAAGACGGCCTGGGACCGGTTTCTGGCCGGTGCTGACGAGGCCCTGACACCGGCACAAAAACGCGGCGCCCTGTTATTTTATGGTCGGGCTGGTTGCTCCCACTGCCACAGTGGGCCATTGTTTTCTGACCAACAGTTTCATAACATCGGGGTGGTGCCTTACGCGGCGGCCTTGTTGCCAGGCAGCCAACAGGACCTGGGTCGTTTTCTGCTGACCCGGCGACTGGCCGACCGCTACGCATTTCGCACACCGCCCTTGCGTAACGTGGCCTTGACCGCGCCTTATTTTCATAACGGTTCAGTACAGAGCCTGCGCGAAGCCATTGACTGGCATCAGCGGCCGGTAAAAAATTTGCGTGAATTCCGCTGGGCAGCGATGCCATGGTCGCTGCGCTCCATCAGTCACCCGGAGCGGGTACGTACAGATCGGATCGTGCAGACCCTGGACAAGAAACTGGCCGGTTCAATGGCCTTGTCAGAAAGGGAAATTGCCGACCTGGTGGCGTTTATGCATGCCCTGACGGATGAGCGTGGAAAGGGCTTGGAAAAATGGGTGCCAGCCTCTGTTCCCAGCGGATTGCCGGTGCCACGACCATCGGGCCATGACACCGACTGAAGTGTGTTATTGATCAGAGCATGGCCAGTGCTTTGGGCGCTTCGCGGTAAAGGATAAACAGCGCCATGACCACCAGAAACCAGGCAAAATACTGCTTGAGCTTGTCCTGATGGATTCGGCCGGCCATGAAATTGCCCGCAAAGGTACCGATTACGCCAATGGCAGTCACGATGCTGAGGGTTTTCCAGTCCAGTGACAGGTGCTGGCTTTGCAACACGTCCAGGTATTTGTAGAAGCCGGAAAAGGATTTCAGCGCAATAATAATCAGGCTGGTGGCAATGGCCCGGTGCATGGGCAAGCCACCCAGCAACACCAGCGCGGGAACGATCAAAAAGCCGCCGCCGACGCCAACCAGTCCGGTGATAATGCCCACAATCAACCCATCCAGGACTATCTTCCAGACCTTGCGCTCCTTGGCCTGATTCGGGTCCAGTTGCGGCGCGGTGATCATGAAATACGCCGCCAGCAACATCACCAGGGCAAAGAACACCAGTTGCACAATGCCGGGAACAAATTTTGCCAGCCAGGCGCCACCATAGGTGCCAATCATGCCGGGAATACCAAACAGGAAGACGGTTTTCCAGTCCACCAGTTTGTCTTTCAGGTAGGTCAGGCCACCGATAAGGGCAATGGTACCGACAATAAATAACGAGCCGGCAATGGCGACTTTTTCCGGCTGGTGAAACAGATAAACAAGGACGGGTACTGTCAGAATAGACCCGCCAGAACCCATCAGGCCCAGGCTCAGTCCGATTAATGCAGCGCCAATATAACCCAGAATCATGCGGTTCTCCTTCGAAAGTTGGGAATTAGACTAAATTAGCGTATTCTAATATAATCGAGCCATCAAGCAAATGAATAAATTAAGGAGTCAGCCTCATGCCTGCAAATATCAAGAGTTTTTATCACCACCCCACTTATACCTGGACACACGTGCTGAGCGACCCGGCCACCGGTAAGGCCGCCATTATCGATCCGGTGCTGGATTACGACGGCGCGTCGGCTCACACCAGCACTGAGTCGGTGGATGAGGTGCTGAAATACGTCAAAGACAATAATCTGGATGTGGAATACGTGCTCGAAACCCACGCTCACGCCGACCACATCACGGCCGCCAAACACATTCAGGAAACCCTGAAAACGCCGGTGATCATTGGTGATGGCATCAAGAAAGTGCAAAAGACCTTCAAGCCCATCTACAACCTTGGCGCAAGTTTTGCCACAGACGGCTCCCAGTTTGACCGCCTCATGAAAGAAGGGGAAGTCATTAAGGTAGGAAACCTTGAGCTAGAGGCCTTGCATACCCCCGGCCACACCAATGACAGCATGAGTTACCTGGTGGATGGCAATGTATTTATCGGTGACACGCTGTTTGCACCGGATTACGGTACCGCGCGTTGTGACTTCCCCGGTGGTGATGCGGGGAAGCTGTACGATTCCATCCAGAAACTGTATGCCCTGGGTGACGACGTGGTCATGCACCTGTGCCACGATTACCCACCGGAGCACCGTGAACCGCAGTCTGCCTTTACCGTGGCCGAGCAGAAAAAGCATAACGTGCACGTGCACGAAGGCGTCACACGTGAAGCGTTTATCGCCCTGCGTACAGCCCGCGACAAGACCCTGGCCGCGCCCAGGCTGATCATTCCTTCCATCCAGGTCAACATCAAGGCCGGGGCTTTCCCCGAACCGGAGGGCAATGGCATGGTGTACCTGAAGACGCCCCTGAACACGTTTTAACCGGCAAAACGGGTGGTGCCATCGGCGTTGCCCAAACTGCTGTTTGCGCAACGGCATAATTCGACAAAATCAATTCCCGTGTGCTATATTCAGAAAGATTTTATAAACCACTGCGGAGGAGACGCACATGGCTCATGTAGTCGTATTGGGAGCTGGTATCGGGGGCGTGCCAGCCGCCTATGATTTGAGAAAAGAATTGCCCAGGGAACATGACGTGACCCTGGTGAATGCGGGGGAAAACTTTTACTTTACGCCATCCAACCCGTGGGTGGCCGTGGGCTGGTCACAGCCGGAAAAAATTTCCGTTGACCTGACCCCTTATATGAAAAAGAAAGGCATAGCCTTTCACCCCAGTGCGGCCAGCAAGATCGACCCGCAAAGCAACCAGTTGACGCTGGAAAACGGTGAAACCATCAGCTACGACTACCTGGTGATCACCACTGGTCCGAAACTGGCCTTTCACGAAGTGGAAGGACTGGGGCCGGACAATGGACATACCCAGTCCATCTGCACCACGGAACACGCCACGCGGGCCTGGGAAAAATATCAGGAATTCCTGGAAAACCCCGGTCCTATTGTTGTTGGCGCCGTACAAGGCGCCAGCTGTTTTGGCCCGGCGTACGAGTTTGCCATGATTCTCGACACCGACCTGCGCCGGCGCAAGATTCGCGACAAGGTGCCCATCACCTTCGTCACCTCCGAACCCTATATCGGTCACTTGGGCCTGGGTGGCGTGGGCGATTCCAAGGGTTTGCTGGAATCTGAAATGCGTGACCGCCACATCAAGTGGATTACCAACGCCAAAGTCGACAAAGTGGAAGCTGGCAAAATGTCCGTCACCGAGTTGAACGACAAGGGCGAGGAACACAAAAAACACGAGCTGGATTTCAACTTCGGTATGATGCTGCCGGCCTTCTTAGGCGTGGACCCGGTGCTCGAAGTCAAGGATCTGGTCAATCCACGCGGTTTCGTTTTGATCGATGAATTTCAGCGTAACCCCAAATATCCCAATATCTATTCCGCCGGGGTGTGCGTGGCGATTCCGCCGGTGGAGCCAACGCCGGTACCCACCGGAGCGCCAAAGACCGGCTACATGATCGAGTCCATGGTCACGGCTTTGACCGAAAACATCAAATCCGAACTGGAAGGCAAAGAGCCTCATGCCAAGGCAACCTGGAACGCCATTTGTCTGGCTGACCTGGGCGATACCGGCGTGGCCTTTGTGGCGATCCCGCAAATCCCGCCTCGAAACACCACCTGGGCCAAAAAAGGCAAATGGGTGCACCTGGCGAAAATTGCCTTCGAAAAGTACTTTATTCGCAAGGTGAAAACCGGTTCGACTGACCCGTTGTTTGAACGCTATGTGTTGGGGATTCTCAACATAACCCGTTTAAAGAACAAGTCCTGACCCAAAACGTCACTTTTCCCGGAAAACCGGCCCGATTGGCCGGTTTTTTTGTGGATTGGCCTATTCTGGTGTCCACGCAAGCAAAAAAAGGCATTTTCTGATAAATTAAGGCCAGGATGGGAAGGGATTTTGGACATGCAACGACAATCGATCGACTCCGGCGCGCTGATAAATCAGTGCCTGGCCACTTTTACGCAAGCAGCCAGTGATGCTTTTTCCAGGGCGCTGGATGCCACCGCCAAGGAAGTTTTCACCAAAGCGCAAAACGCGTTCAGCAACCAGGAAGAACAGATACTGTTTGAGCAGTACAACAAGCTCCTGGCTGATGCTGGTCGCCTGGTGCAACGTTTTCAGACTCATTGCCGACGGATGCCGGAGGCCATGCTTGAGCAGGCCAAAGACGATGGCATGGGCGGTAGCTTATCCCTGGTTGATGATGAAGAACTGGAAGTCTCGCTGGGCTTTTCACAAATGGAAACCCAGCTGGAAGTACGCCAGTACGCGGAAATTTTTCCGCTGGAAAAACGCCTGAGCCTGCTGTTCAAAACCGCGGGCCTGGACAAAAGTAACATGCCCTTCGGCCCGGCGGCCATCAGCTGGGTTTGCGGCAAGACACTGGAAGGGTCAAGGCTGAACACGGACACCAAGACCCGGGTGGTGTCCCACC
>WGBZ01000241.1 GCA_015494035.1 Lysobacterales bacterium
CTACGAGTCCGTCCTGGAAGAAATCGAATCCATCCGCGCCGTGCTGGAAAAACTCGAATTCCAGAAAATGTTTTCCGGCAAAATGGACGCCAACAATGCCTTTATTGACATTCAGGCCGGCTCCGGCGGTACCGAAGCCCAGGATTGGGCCGAAATCCTCTTGCGCATGTACCTGCGCTGGGCCGAAAGCAAGGGCTGGAAAACCGAGATCATCGAACTATCCCCGGGTGAGGTGGCCGGCATCAAATCCGCCACCATCAAGGTCGATGGTGATTATGCCTATGGCTGGCTGCGCACGGAAACCGGTGTGCACCGGCTGGTGCGCAAATCGCCGTTTGATTCCGGTAATCGCCGCCACACCAGTTTTGCGGCGGTGTTCGTTTCGCCGGAAATTGATGACGACATTGATATCGACATTAACCCGGCTGACTTGCGCATTGACGTTTACCGCGCTTCCGGAGCCGGTGGCCAGCACGTGAACACCACCGAATCCGCCGTGCGCATCACGCACCTGCCCACCAATACCGTGGTTCAGTGCCAGAACGACCGCTCCCAGCACAAGAACCGCGCCACCGCCATGAAGCAGCTCAAAGCCAAATTGTATGAGCTGGAAATGGCCAAGCGCATGGCCGATTCCCAGGCCACCGAAGACACCAAATCGGACATTGGCTGGGGCAGCCAGATTCGTTCCTACGTGCTTGATCAGTCGCGCATCAAGGATTTGCGTACCGGCGTGGAAATCAGCAACACCCAGTCAGTGCTGGACGGCAACCTGGATAAATTTGTTGAAGCCTCCCTCAAGCAGGGACTTTAATCCCTCACCCACCCTATTTGCACACGAGCATCCACATGAGCCAAGAACCCACCACCCAAACTGCCATTATTGACGAGAACCGCCTGATTGCCGAGCGTCGGCAAAAGCTGCAGAAAATTCGTGATGATAAGGGCATCGCTTTCCCCAATGATTTTCGCCGCGATGCGTTTGCCGCCGAGCTGCACGAAAAATACGATGCCCTGAGCAAGGAAGAGCTGGAAGCGCAGGCGGTGCGGGTGAAGGTGGCCGGTCGCATGATGAGCAAGCGCGTGATGGGAAAAGCCAGCTTTGCCGTTATCAAGGACGCCACAGGCAGCCTGCAACTGTTTGTTCAGCGCGATGCCTTGCCCGAAGGGCTGTATGCTGAATTCAAGGGCTGGGACATTGGTGACATTGTGGCAGCAAGCGGCACCCTGTTTAAGACCAAAACCGGCGAGTTGTCGGTGCGCGTGGACGAACTGCGGCTGATCAGCAAGTCCTTGCGGCCATTGCCGGAAAAGTTTCACGGCCTGCAGGACATGGAAACCCGCTATCGCCAGCGTTATCTGGACCTGATCGTCAACGACGATTCGCGTCGGGTGTTTCAGACCCGTTCCCGCGTCATCCGGCGAATTCGTGATTTCATGGAGCGGCCAGGGCGGGACTTTCTGGAAGTGGAAACGCCCATGATGCACCTGATTCCCGGCGGCGCGGCGGCCAAGCCCTTTGTGACTCACCACAATGCGTTGGATATTGATCTGTATCTGCGCATTGCGCCGGAGCTTTTTCTCAAGCGGCTGGTGGTGGGTGGCTTTGAGCGCGTGTACGAGATCAACCGCAATTTTCGCAATGAAGGGGTATCCACCCGGCATAACCCGGAATTCACCATGATGGAGTTCTACCAGGCTTTTGCCGATTACAACGACCTCATGGACCTGACTGAAGCACTGTTCCGGGAACTGGCCGAAGTGGCCACCGGTGGCACGCGTATTACCTATCAGGGCCATGAAATTGATTTTGGCCAGCCCTTTGCGCGCAAGACCATGCGCCAGCTGGTGGTGGAAAACAACCCGGAGCTGAGCCTGGAAGACTGCGACAACGAGGAAAAGCTCAGGGCCTGTGCCAAAGCCAAAGGCATCCATGTGGAAGACAGTTGGGGCAAGGGCAAGATCCTTACCGAACTGTTTGAAGCCACCGCCGAGCCGACCCTGATTCAGCCAACATTTGTTACCGAATACCCCACGGAAGTCTCACCCCTGTCACGCCGTAATGACCAGAACCCCGACTACACCGACCGATTCGAACTGTTTATTGCCGGTTATGAAATCGCCAATGGCTTTTCGGAACTGAATGACCCCGAAGATCAGGCCCAGCGGTTTCTGGAGCAGGTCAGGAACAAGGATGCCGGCGATGACGAAGCCATGCATTTTGACGCCGATTATGTCCGTGCGCTGGAATATGGCATGCCGCCCACCGCAGGTGAAGGCATCGGTATTGACCGTTTGGTGATGCTGTTCACAGATTCGCCCAGCATTCGTGATGTGCTCCTGTTCCCATACATGAAACCCGAGTCCTGATGGGGTAAACTCACGCCATGACCCGGATTTTCTCTGACTGGCACCAGGTGGTTTTGTTTCCATGAGTCAAAAACGCACCATACGCTACGCGCGCAAGCCACTGAATGTGGCCTGTTTGCTGCTGGAAGGCGGCAATGCCTGGGTGTTTGATGTGATAAACATTTCGGCCACGGGCATCAAGTTGCGTTGCCAGGAAGAGGAATTTGCCCAAAACGCCACCGTCGGTCGGCAGTGCAACCTGGAAGTCATCATCAGCGATGATTTTCTTTTGCACGTCAAGGCCGAAGTGGTGCGCGTGGACGGCGAGGAAATGGCCCTGCGTTTTATTCGCATCCCCGAAGAACAGCAGGTACCGCTGTGGAAAATCCTGGGCGAACACGTTGACAAACTTGACACCTGAACCACCCCGGCCACTGGCGCTGGCCATCGGCCAGCCGTCCTGAATTACCATGCCTGATTCCCTGCCTGATTTTTACTGCTAAGGAGCCTCTGATTGAATCTGATGCGAGCAAATTGTAGTGAAAAATTGTTCAGTTCAAGGCGCAAGCCGCACGCAATAGCCAGCTATTGTGTAGGGTTGCAACGCAGAAATGGACGAGTTTACGCCGCAAGATGCCGTGTCACGATTCAATCAGAGGCTCCCTAAGCCCCATGTCAGTCGCTGAACTGTTGTCCTTTGCCCTGGCCAGTTTCCTGCTGGCGTTGACGCCGGGGCCGGATGTGTTGCTGGTGTTGGCCACGGCGGCAGCCAGGGGTTGGCATCGTGGCCTGGCCCTGACCCTCGGCCTGGCTTCCGGGGTTATCGTCCACACCGCACTGGTGGCTTTTGGGCTGGCGGCCATTCTGGCACGTGAGACTCGAGCCATGCAGGGCCTGAAATTTTTTGGAGCCATTTACCTGTTGTGGCTGGCCTGGCAAAGCTGGCGCCATCGGAATGATCACTTAAACGATCACCTGAACGAAACAGACGCTGAAGTGACGTTGCCGGTGCGCGATGATTCACCCGTGCGCTGGTATGCGCGCGGCGTGGTGATGAACCTTTCCAACCCCAAGGTGTTGTTGTTTTTCCTGGCCTTTTTGCCCGAATTCGCTCACCCCGGTACGCCCGGTTTTGCCTATAGGGTGATGGGCCTGGGGCTGATCTTTATGCTACTGACGGTGCTGGTGTTTGGTGCGGTGGCTTTTCTGGCGGCTGCCGGTGCGGCGCGGTTTGTGAAAAATCCACGCTTTCAGAGCCGCATGAATGCCGTAGCCACGGCCGTGTTCGTTCTTATTGCCGGGTGGTTGCTTTTTTTCGCCTGAAGTCTTCAGCGGAGCCGGCAGTGTGATGCCGGGTTAATGTCCCTTTTGGCCGGGTTCCGAGCGTGAATCCGGTGCAGCGTCCTGACCCGCTTCTTTCGCTTTCGCGGGCTTGTCCTCGCTGTGTTTTGGCGTGTCCAACTGGGTGCTTGATTCACCTGACTGGCTGGTGTCCGGTTTTTCCGCATTGGCCGCTGGTGCTTGCAGGGTTCTTTCATCTGCAATCGGCGGCTTATCGCGGGTGACGTGCGTGAGTTTATTGACCACCTGATCGTCCACACTGCGAAAATGCAGGTCGCGTTGCGGGTAGGGGATTTCAATACCGGCTTCAGTCAGTGCCTCGTGCAGGGCGTAGTAATAGTCACTGCGGGTGGCGGTGGGGCGCAAGGCGGCCGGGAACATGATCCAGACCCGCAGTTCAAAATCGAGGCTGTTTTCACCAAAGCCGATAAACACCACGTTGGGTTGATGCAGCGGGTCGATCACGGTGTGGCGCACGTTGCGGGCCACTTCCAGGCCAATTTTCTTGACCAGTTTCGGGTCACTGTCATAGGAAACGCCAAAAGGCACCTGCAGGCGCAGGTAATAATCGTCGTAAGTGAGTGAAGTAACGCGGTTGGAAATCAGCTCCGAGTTGGGCACAATCAGGTCTTCGCCGGCATTGGTTCGCACCACTGTGTAGCGCATGGCCAGCTTTTTAACCTTGCCGCGGGTGCCGTCCTGAAGCTTGATTACATCGCCCACGGTCAAGGTGCGGTCGATGAGCAGAATCATGCCACTCATGAAGTTGTTGGCGATGGTTTGCAGACCAAAACCGATACCGACACCAAGTGCGCCCAAAACAATCACCAGCTGGTTCAGGTTGAAGCCGGCCCAGGTTAGTGATGTCAACAGGACAATCAGGCCGCCGGCGTAATAGACCAGCGTGGCAATGGAATAGGCCGCGCCTTCGGAAACGTTGAATTTGCGCGTGAGAATGTGCACCAGGCGCGCGCGTAGAAAGCGCAGAAACCAGATGCCCAGTGTGATATAAAAAATAATCTTGAACAGCACCGCCAGCGTGAATGCTGTGCCGCCGAAAGACCAAATGGGGTAATAAAGCACGTTCTTGATGCTTTCCCACTGGCTTTTGAAGTGCACTTCCAGCCACTGCCTGGCCCGTTGCAGCACGTCCAGCTGGGACTTGAGCACATTGGCGATGCGGTTGATCTTGCTGAGAATCCGCTTGCCCAGGGTGGCGTTATTCTGCAAAGCCTCGGAAAGCTTGCCCAGCACCGGTTCGGTGGCCTTGATTTCCTTGCGTAAACTGCTCAGCAGGCGCCGCGTGGCGCGGTCATTGACCTCGATGTCGGCGGTATTTTGCAGGCTGGCGGCCAGTTCCAGCTGATCCTGTTCCAGTGATTGCACCAGCTGCTTGTTGGCTTCGATTTTCTTGACCAGGGATTTGGTGCGTTCGCTCCAGTCCTTGAGCACTTCCTTGAGGCGGTTGGGCAACAGGGATTTTTGCAAATAGGCCTGTAACCAGTCGAGGGTGAACTGCGTGTTGGTGAGTTGCAGCTGGCTGGCGAACTCCTTCTGGGCCAGCAGATATTTTTCATACTGGGCTTTCTTGAGTCTCGTCAATTGCAGCGTCTTGTCCAGGTTCAGGGTGCGAATGGCCGCCGGGTCTTTGGTTTGGGCCAGCTTCAGCTCAATGTTATCCATGGCCTGCTCGGCCTTGAGTATCTGTTTGTTAATGGAGCGGTTTTTCTTTTCGTTGGCGGCTTTTAATTCCTGCAAGGCTTTTTCTTGTTCGGCCAGTTTGTCCTTGAGCTGTTGCAGTTCTTCCTGACTGACTTTCAGGTCCTTGATCAGCAGAGGCAGTTTGGTCTGGTATTCGGTTTTCTTGTCATTGAGTTGTTGCAACAGGTTTTGCAGGCGCTTTTGCTTGAGCTTGAGAATGGCGTATTCGGTCTGGTAATTGTAGATTTGCGCCAGTTTCTCGATGGCATCCGGGCTTTTGGAGTCTTTGTTGCGCGCCTGGGTGTATTCGCTGATGAGTGTGCCAAGCTGGGTTTTCAGATTATCCAGGCGTTTCTGAATGTCCGCCTGCTCGGCTTCGGCCTGGGCAATGGCCTGATCCAGTTCGGTCAGGTAGGCATTGACCTGTTCGATGTCGTTCAGCTCGACGGGTGGTTCGATTTTTGGCTCTACCGGGGGTGAGGAGGCCTTTTGTTCCAGTTCCGAAAGTAGTCTCAGGTGGCGAAAATGCAGGTTGTTGAGGTTGTCCAGGGCCGATTTGATGGCATTGACGTGCTGGTTCTCGGCATCGGTTAGTGGCGTTTCAGGGGTATTGACCGGCAATTGGTACTGCAGGGTTTCTGTCAGCTCCTTGAGCAATTTTTCGCGTTCTTCCACCAGCGCACGAACGGTGCCCGGGTCATCGTCGTAGAGGGCTGGAACGGTGGCCTCGGTGACCACTGGCAAGGCCAGGTTGGCCGGGGTATCCTGAGCCAGCGCTTGCCAGGTCAACAGGCACAGAAACAGTAGCAATGGCAAGCGGGCTTTGGTCATGCGGCTATTGTAGCAGGTCGGACTTAAGGAAACTCTGATCGAATCGTGACACGGCATCTTGTGGCGTAAAATCGTCCATTTCAGTGTTGCAAACCTTCGCAATAGTCTGGCTATTACGTGCGGTTTGCGCCTTGAACTGAACAATTTTCCACACCAATCTGCTCGCGCCAGATTCAATCAGTGCTTCCCTGAGGAAACTCTGATCGAATCGTGAACTCGCTTCTCATGCCTGAAATGTCCGATAACTGTGTTGAAG
>WGBZ01000242.1 GCA_015494035.1 Lysobacterales bacterium
AAAAAAACAACAAGGGAGAGACCGTGAGCAGAACGAAAAACCACACCAATGGAAATTGGCGGTGAGCAAACAGGTGATAAATGGCAGTGATAAAAATGCCCATCAAGGCCATGGGCAACATCAACATGAAATAGGATTTAAGCCGATTCATCAAACACCTCCGGGGGGTCAGGGGATGATATGAGGCACCAATAGCAGATGCCCCCACAATCACAAGAGTCCCTGGCGGGAGAAATGCTTGCATTAATTATTAACCGAACTTCAGCATCGGCTATTAATGCGTACTCATTTTGTACTCATAAAGTACTCATTTTGTACTCAGATGGCGTTTTCCGCTTGACATTCTGCCCTAGAATGACTCCGCCCCTCATTGCATTCACCCATGAGAAAGGAGAAACCCATGCTTCGGACACGCGCTAAAGGACTGTATTTTTTTGCATTGCTCTGCATCAGTAGCGCCATCAATGCGCAAACCGTGACTATCAATGACACCGAATTCGCCGCTGCCGATTGGACAGCAACCGTTACTTCAAGCAATGGAGGAGCCACTCAGGCGGTTTCCCGGCCAGTCACTGGCGGCAATCCAGCCGCCTACCGGCGCATGACCCATGTCTTGCCGATTAATAGCAACATTGTGGTTGTGCATCAGTATCTCGGCGCAAGCTACAACCCATCCCTACAGGGGGCTATTGATTCGGTAGATTACACAGAAGATCACATCCAGTTTAACCCGCCCTTTGCCGGCGCGGCCATCGGCGCTTCGCCGGCCTTGCAGCAGGCCGGGGTCTGGTATTTTGGTCCCGATCTGACCTTTACCACCCTGAGCTGGCAAGCAGTAAACCTCAGCGGGCTGACCCAACTGGATTTTACCGGGCCAGGCGGCAGCCATCCCGATTTCACGGCCTCAGGCGGTGAAATTGCTTTTGGTTTTAGCCGCAGCAACACCAACAGCGCTGGTGGTGACAGACAGGCCAATAACATCAAAGGAAAAGGCGGTTTTTCAACCACCAGCGGCATCGACAACTGGGCCTATACCATTCATGGGCAGGGCCTGCCAGCCGTCAGCGTACAGGCCACGGATGCCAGTGCTGCCGAGGCTGGCCCGGACACCGGCGCTATTACGGTCAGTCGCACCGGCGCGACCACCACGGCCCTGACTGTCTCCTATAGTGTCAGCGGAAGCGCCACACCCGGGGCAGACTACGCGGCGTTGAGTGGAACCCTGATTATTCCTGCAGGAGCGACTTCTGCAGGCATCACCATCACGCCCATTGATGACAGCCAGGTAGAACCGGATGAAACCATCATCCTGGCATTGTCCCCTGGTGCAGGCTATACCCTGGGTTCACCCACACAAGCCACGGTAGTGATCAGTGACAACGACACTGCGGTGGCAGTCATCCCTGTTCCGGTCCTGTCGCTGTGGGGAATGCTTGTTCTGCTGCTGGCAATGGCTGTTATCGGCACCGTACTCAACGCGACCCGGGGTCGCGGCTAATAAAACCCATTTAAGGAAGCGCTGATCAAATCGTGAACGCGCTTTTCAAGCCTGAAATGTCCGGATTCAATCAGAGCTTCCTTAATGGGCAGGGCCCTTACCACAGGCGAGTGTTCCGCCCATTCTGGGACAAGCACCTCTTCCGTATAGATATGACCATGCCAGCCCACACTGCACTGGGCCTTCTTGTTTGAAAATGCTGCCCTCTGCACGTTTCCTGCTGACCGAAACCACCCATAAGATGACAGATGTTCCCGGCTCTATTTCAGGGCTCCTGTGCCTGAAGAGGAAGAGGCACAGGGTGACGAAAATTGGCATAAAGGGCCATCATTCAATCTCCACCTTGTTTTCAGGCCTTTCCAAGTACTCATTTTGTACTCATGTAGTACTCATTTAGTACTCATGCGGCACTTCGGGCTTGACATTCTGCCCTAAAATAGTTCCACGCCTCGGCAAGAAAGGCACAAAGCCCTGATTGCCGTTTATTGCACCACTTTATTATTTGGGGAGTCCCGCTTATGTCATTTCGTCTTCGCACCCTCGCTTTTTCCACTTTTTTTATTTCCTTCTCGGCGGTCGCGCTGAACGTGGGGGAACTTGATCTCAACTTCAGCAACGACAATGACACGCCCGGCTACGTGCTGGACGGCACTTTCGACCGGGATGCCTGGGGCAAGGCTGTGACGGTGGACAGGGAAAACCGCACCTACGTGGTCACCACCTATGAAACTGCCAGCACGCCGCCGAAATACAAAATCAAGGTGTCGCGATTTAAAGACGACGGCACCCTGGACAGTTCCTTTGGCATTCAGGGGGAAGTCATTCTGCCAACGGACTATGATTTCAACTTCACCGGCAATGTACGAATC
>WGBZ01000243.1 GCA_015494035.1 Lysobacterales bacterium
GACATGGAGCTGTCCATCGCCCTTTATGGCGTGGGTGAAAGCCTTGCCCTGCTGGGGCAAAAAAAACGGGCACGTGGCATGTTGGCCGAGTCGCGCCGGGTGGCGGAAAAAATAGGCGATGAACAAGGCGTGGCTTATGCGGACTGGCAACTGGCGAAGCTCGACATGGAAGAGCGTCGATGGCCTGAGGCCAGGCAGCGGCTGGAGCGTAGCAGGGAAATCTTCGAAAAAGGCAATAATCTCCCTATGGTGGCCGATGCCTGGCTGGCTCAGGCGCAGCTGGAGACGGCCCTCCAAAACTGGCAACAGGCTCGGCTGGCCTTAAAGAAAGCCGCGGGCTTGATTGATCCGGAAAAAATGCCGCGCAAGGCCATTGAGCTGAAGTTCCGCCAGGCCGAACTGTTGGCCAATGAAGGCCGTTATGCCGAAGCCTACCGACTACTCAAACAGGCTTCAGAAGAACGCAAGAAAAACCTGCAGCAGGAATCGTCTGCTCAGCTGCACGAAATTCGGGCCCGCTACGAATGGCAGGCGCATGAGGCGCAAAACCGGTTGTTGAACAAGCAGAACGAACTGCAAGCCGCGATGCTGATCAACCAGGAAAAGCAGAACCGCATTCAACGCCTGTTTCTTTTGTTGCTGACGGCCATTATTATTTTTTTGCTATACACCCGTTATCGTGCCAGGTTGCACCGCAACAAACTGCAGAAACTGGCAAACCATGACAGCCTGACGGGCCTGCTGAATCGACGCAGCATTCTGCAGAAAGTGCAGCAGACCCTTGACGATGCAAGTCAGAACGAACACGCCCTGGCGCTGGTGGATTTTGATGACTTCAAGAAAATCAATGATCGATATGGCCACTTGGTGGGGGACAAGGTCTTGCAGGAATTTGGTGCCATTTGCAGGCAGGTGCTGGCCAATGGTGGCTGGGCCGGACGTGTCGGTGGGGAAGAGTTTTTACTGGTTTTACCCCACCGCACCCTGGAGCGTGCAGAGCACGTGCTGGCCGAACTGGCCCGCCTGTCCAGAAATATTCCACGCCAGGTCAATTGCCCGGACATGCAGGTTCACCTGTCAGCAGGCCTGATGGCAATAGGCCGCTCCAAAGCACTGGCCGATCACCTGGATGCCGTGGACAAGGCCCTTTACCGGGCCAAACGCAGCGGCAAAAACCGCATAGAAATAGTTTAAGGAATCTCTGATCGAATCGTGACACGGCATCTTGCGGCATAAAATCGTCCATTTCTGCGTTGCAAACCTTCCCAATAGCTTGCTATTGCGTGCGGTTTGCGCCTTGAACTGAACAATTTTACATGACAATCTGTTCGCGCCAGATTCAATCAGCGCTTCCTTAAGCCACTCTTGCCCCTGCCCGCGTCTGGGCGTATGGTATAGACAATCCGCTGGCTGGCGTTCAGCTCCCACTGCCAGCAAGTAAGGATATTTTTGCGTTATCAGGATGACATCGGGTCGGGGGACTCTGTGTATGCACTCACTTTTTGTTTCGTCTGTCAAAAGGGTTTTAGCGCTTGCGGTCGGGATTTTGTGCCTGACTTTGATGGGTTTGGGTGTCAAGCCGGTTTTTGCTGCTGAAAACATTCCGCTGGACCCCGATTTTCAGAGCATCTACCGCACAATTTATAACAACCCCAGCGAGGCCCTGGAAGCCCTCAAGCGCATGCCTGTACCGGCGGCAAACAACCCGGCGCGTGCGGCTCAATATTTTTTCCTGAAGGCCGAGGCGGAAGATTATCTCAGCGAGACCGAGACTGCGGCCAAGAGCCTGGACAGGGCCAAGCGCATGGTTGACGAGAAATCACAGCCCTGGTTATACAACCACATCCTGTTGACAGAGGCCAGCATTCTGGAAGCCAGCGATCAGCCGCACAAGGCATTGCAAGTGGCCAATACCGCACTGGCCTTGGCTGAAAATCGGCACGACAAGCGCACAATTAATAACGCTTTGGTGGTTCGTGGCCTGATTTACAACACCCTGCTAGACTACGTGGCGGCCCTGAAAGATTTTCAGCGTGCCTATGAAATCAGCCAGGAAGCGGGCAGCGAAGACATGGATCCGGGTGAAATTGCCGGTTTTATTGCGCTGGTCTATGAGTACCGGCGCGAACCGGAACTGGCCATACCCTATTTTCAGGAATATGCAGACTACTACCGGAAAAAGCGCAACGACATGGAGTTGTCCATTGCGCTGTATGGCCTGGCAAAGGCATACAAGAACACAGGCAATAGCGAACTGGCGGTTAATTTGCTTAATGAGTCCATTGAAAAAGCCAGAAAAGTCAAGGACGAACAGGGGGTGGCCTACGCCCTCACCGAGCTGGCACACATCGCTGCGGCCAAAAAGGACTATCTTCGTGCCAAGGGCTATTACCGCCAAGCACTGGCCCTGTTTAAAAAAGCCGGCAACCCGTTCAAACTATATGACGTGACCAGTTCATTGGCGCTTGTGGCCATGAATGAAGGCTCGCTGGATGAAGCGCAAAAGCTGCTGGAAAAAGCGGCCACCTATCTGGATGAAAAAAACGCTCCGATCCAGTTTAACAACCTCAAGTTCATGCGGGCAGATTTACTCGCCCGGCGCGGCCAATATGCCGAGGCGTATGAGCTGTTAAAAGAGGCAGCCAGGGAACGCCAGCGTTTTATCAGCAAGAAAAGCACCGAACAGTTGCATCGCTTGCAGGTGCAGTTCCAGCTCAGAGACAAGGAGCGGGAAAACGAGCTGTTACAGCAAAAAGCCCGCGCTGCCGAGCAGCGAAACCAGATGCAGAATATTCGCTTGGCATCCAGCATGGCAGTGGGTGGTATCCTGCTGGCCTGGGGCTTGCGGTCCAGACAACAGCGCCGGCGCATGGAATACCTGGCCACTACCGACAGCCTCACCGGCTTGCCCAATCGGCGTGTCATTATGGACAAGGCGCGCCAGTGCAAGCACAGCGCCGCGCATCAGCCGGTGGCCCTGGCCTTGCTGGATTTTGATGATTTCAAGGCCATCAATGATACCTATGGGCATGCCATCGGCGATGATGTCCTGTGTGAATTTGGGCACATGGCCCGGCAGGCGTTGGCATCCATCGGCAAGCCCGGGTGCCTGGGGCGCGTCGGGGGTGAGGAATTTCTGCTGGTGCTGCCCGGGGTCAGTTTGCAGGAGGCCAAACAGTTCCTGGAAAATCTGGCGGCCGAAGCCAGTGCAATTCCCCGTCGCATCAATCAACCGCAGATAACGCTCACCCTGAGCATTGGCCTGAGTCTGATGCAGGACGGCAACAGCCTGGAAGAAGATTATGCCCACATCGACCGGGCCTTGTATCGCGCCAAGGACACTGGCAAAAACCGCATCGAAACGCTGGGGAGGCTCTGATTGAATCGTGACACGGCATCTTGCGGCGTAAAATCGCCCATTTCTGCGTTCCAAACCTTCGCAATAGCCTTGCTATTACGTGCGGTTTGTGCCTTCAACTGAACAATTTTTCACGACAATCTGCTCGCGCCAGATTCAATCAGAGCTTCCTAGGGAAGCGCTGATCAAATCGTGACACGGCATCTTGTGGCGTAAAATCGCCCATTTCTGCGTTGCAAACCTTCGCAATAGCCTTGCTATTACGCGCGGTTTGCGCCTTGAACTGAACAATTTTTCACGACAATCTGCTCGCGCCAGATTCAATCAGAGCTTCCCTGGTGGCCTGAAGGCGGCTGCTGGGCAATTACCCGGTTTGGTTGCAGCACCGATTTTGGTACACTTTGTGAATTACCCACGGAATTGGCGCGACTCTCATGCAAACAGAAATAAAAAATCAGGTCTTGCAGCGGCTGAAATCTCTGATAGAAACCAACAGCAAAGCCCTGCTGGCGGCCAATGCCCGGGATCTGGCCC
>WGBZ01000244.1 GCA_015494035.1 Lysobacterales bacterium
CTGGTTCCCTGTCCTGGCACTGGCCGCCGGCACGGCCACTGAAAAACTCGACCTGACCGGTCACTGGGTGGGGTTTGCCGCCATTGGCATTTTCCTGCTGGCCTATGCGTTTGTGATTGCCGAAGAGTTCACCCACATGCGCAAGTCCAAGCCAGTCATGCTGGCCGCCGGCATCATCTGGTTGCTGATCGCCTGGGTGTACAAGGACACCGAGCTGGCCAAGCTGCCTGAACACGCGGTGAAGCACTACCTGACCGAGTTTGCTGAGCTGTTCATGTTTTTGCTGGCCGCAATGACCTACGTGAACGCCATGAGCGAACGCAACGTGTTTGAGGCCTTGCGCGGCTGGTTGCTCAATCGGGGCTGGAGCTATCGCAAACTGTTCTGGATGACGGGTATCCTGAGCTTTTTCCTGTCCCCATTGATTGACAACCTGACCACCGCGCTGGTCATGTGTGCCGTGGTACTGGCCGTGGGCAAGGGCAATGCCAAATTTATTGCATTGGCCTGCATCAATATTGTCGTGGCAGCCAATGCTGGCGGCGCATTTTCGCCCTTCGGCGACATCACCACCCTTATGGTCTGGCAAAAAGGCATCGTGCACTTCAACGACTTTTTCCACCTGTTTATTCCTTCGCTGGTTAATTTCGTGGTACCCGCCGTACTGATGACCTTTGCCGTGCCCAACATTACTCCCGAGCCCTTGAAAGCCCGCGTCGAGATGAAACCCGGCGCCTTGGTGATCGTGGGCCTGTTTATTGTCACGGTGACCCTGGCGGTTACGTTCCATAACGTTTTCCACCTGCCCCCCTTTATGGGCATGGTCACCGGCATGGCGCTGCTGAAGATCTTCGGTTATTTCCTCAAGCAGAAGGAATATCGCCTGTTACGACGCGCCCAGAAAGCGGGTGCGGCGGGCGATATCACGCCGTTTGACAGCTTCAAGTTCGTGGCCCGCGCTGAGTGGGACACGCTGCTGTTTTTCTTCGGCGTTATCATGTGCGTGGGCGCCCTGGGTTTTATCGGCTACCTGCATTTGCTCAGCCAGTACATGTATGGCGAGCTAGGCCCCACCACTGCCAATGTGCTGGTGGGTCTTCTTTCGGCGATTGTCGATAACATTCCCGTGATGGTGGCGGTGCTGGAAATGAAACCACATATGGACCTGACCCAATGGTTGCTGGTGACTCTCACTGCCGGCGTTGGTGGCAGCCTGTTGTCCATTGGTTCGGCTGCTGGCGTGGCACTGATGGGGCAGGCCCGGGGCATGTATACCTTTTTCAGTCACCTGAAGTGGACCTGGGCCATTGCCCTGGGTTACGCCCTGAGTATCTGGGTGCACCTGCTGATCAATTCCGGCATGGATCACCCCGTGCGCTAACCGCTTCTCCTTTTTCAAGGCACAAAAAAAGCCCCGGATTGTTCGGGGCTTTTTTATGTTTTTCTGCCCTGTCAATCAGGCCCAGCAAGCACAACGGGGTTCAGTTAAAAACCATACACCAGGTTGGCAGAAAACAGCGTGTCGGTTTTTTTGAGTCCAACTGGTACGTCTGTATTATGCCGCCACTGATGTGCAAGCTTTAATGACATGGCGTCATTGACCTTGAAGCTAAACCCAGCATCGTTTTGAATAAACGTATTATCAGCCCCTGCTTCAACAATTAAAATGTCTGTAAAAGAGACGGTTTCCGTGATTTTCCGAGCGTAATCGAGCTTACCCAGGACCACCGCTTCAGAGTTCGTGCTTCTATCGATATCAAAAGCGGTGTTTTTATAACCAATACCCAGCTCGGTAATCAGATGCTCATCGTCATTTTCATAGAAAATATGACCCCAGCCCACACCCAGCGTATAGGTGTAGTCAAAACCGGTGAAGCTGTCATGGTCATAACGCACCGAACCATAAACATAATCGTTTTCATCGACTTTATAGCCACTTTTACCTTGCACTTCGTAGCGCTTGGCGTTGACTTCACCATTGTTTTTGGAGCGCAAGGCCACCACGCCCACTTCATGTAACCACTGGTCACTCTCTTTTTTCAGCGTCAACGCCGCGTTGATCACATCGGTATCGGCATTGCCACGAGAGTAGGTAAAGCCCAGCAAGCCCTCGCCGGACCAACCGTTTTCAGCCGCAGAGGCCGAGCCGCCGGCGATCAATGCCATGGCGGCAATCAGGTTCTTTTTCATGGTTTCTCTCCTTGAGAAGAAAATAATAAATCATTAAAAATAAGGCTCTCACAGGCCGGCGCGCACACACCAGGCCTGTGAGATAATCCGGTTTTCACTGTCCAATCGCTCTGAATGCCCATTCAATCCACAGACACCCAGGCAAAAAAACTGGCCGAACTGACCAGCCAGTGCGTCAAGTGCGGTTTGTGTCTTCCACACTGCCCGACATTTCAACTGACGGGCAATGAAGCCGCCTCGCCCAGAGGGCGAGTGACTTTAAGCGAGCACATCATAGGGGCTGAGCGACTGGAATCAAGAAAAAATGAAGCAATTTATTCCCGTATTGACGATTGTTTGCAATGCCAGGCCTGTGAAATCGCCTGCCCATCGGCCGTGCAAGTGGCTGAAATTATCAGCCTGACCCGCGCGCTCATGCCGCTCACGCCGGCCAGAAAACTCACCCGGCGATTAACAGGGATACTCCACTCCCGCCCCCGGCGTCGCCTGCTGGCCTGGCTGCTGCGCGGGGTGCAGCGAGCGCGGTTGGTGGCAGTGTTGGCCCCGCTGCTGCCACGATTCTACCGACGCAGCCTGCATCATGCCCTGCCGGTGCCACCGGCATCGGGGCTTGGCCACAACCACAGCGGGTGGTTTCCACGGGCCAATGACAACAATGGGAAGAACGGGGAAATGCC
>WGBZ01000245.1 GCA_015494035.1 Lysobacterales bacterium
CGATACGGGTACTCGGGGGATGAAATGATCACGGTGCCACCGGGTTTCAGGTTCATGACCTGACGCCGCAGGGTAATGGTCTGCGGGCTCACGTGCCAGGCGGCGGGGAAGTCACCATAGGCCAGGTCCTTGTTGTAGCCTTCAATGGCCTCGTAGACAAATTTCGGGCCGGGGGAGACGATGAGTTTGTCGTAAGCGATGGGGTCGCCGTTGGCCAGTCGCACGCGCTTTTTGTCGTAATCAATGGCCGTGGCCCGGTCCTTGACAAAATTGATGGCGTAGCGGTTTTTCAAGGTGGTGTAGCTGACAGTGATTTCCTCAATGCCGGCCCAGCCAACGATGACCTCATTGCTGCCGGGGCAGAACATGTACACATCATCCGGCTCGATAATAGTGATTTTGACATCGGGGTTGAGCAGGCGCATGTATTTGGCAGCGGCTGAACCGCCAATACCGCCACCAACGATCACCAGGTGTTGGGCATTCTTGGCAAAGGCTTTTTTGGAAGCACTCAGCAGCCCGGTGGTGAGGGCGGCGCCACCAAGGAATTTGAGCACATCGCGCCGCGACAGGTCATAAGGTCTGGCTTTGCTATTTTTCATCTGGTTTTTCCTCCGCTTTTTTTTCGTGGCTTTCCATGGCTTCACGCGCCCATTCAGGAATCACCACGTCGCTGTTCCAGTCCGGTGGTGTCCACTCCTCGGGTTTCTGTTTGGCAAAAAAAGCGCCCATGTCGCGAATTTCCTCTTCCGTAAAGGGTTCTGCCACGATGCCCATGACAATAAAGCGGTGCCAGTCATTTTTCTGGTATTCGTGCATTTTGGCGATAAATTTCTCCTGTGGCATGCCGGCCAGGGGCGGGATGATGTCGTGAAATTCCCGTCCGTAGGTGCCGTGGCAGGCCGCGCAGGTACTGGCCTGTAACCAGGCGGAGGGTTTGGGGAATTTTTTTGCCAGGCGGAAGTTTTCTTCCAGACTCATGCCGCCAATCTGGTCGGCGGGAGAAAAACGAAACGGTTTCTCTGCCTGGGCCATGCCGGTGAGCAACAGCATCAGGGAAAAGCCAATAAAAGCCGGTGTGTGTTTGTTCATGGCGGTATCAGGGCATCAGGGTTGAGAGAATTTATTGTGGCACCATTTTTTGTGTGGTGCAAATGCTTTCACTGAACGGAATAATTGTTATTTGACAGCTTTGAATTTACGCTATAACCTTGAACCAGTCCGGCATTCTGCCGCATGCCATGTTCGTGCACGATTCAGGAAAAAAACCATGACTGAGAAGAAATCCGATATCGATCTGGACCCTGAAGCCCTGTATGCCCCACCCAGAGGTACCTGGATTATCATGTTGATCTACGGCGTTCTTTTTACCCTGGGTTGGCTGTATATGTGGTTCGGTATTTTCGTCCCTCGCGGCCCGGTCAGCTAACGACATACCCTTTCAGGAGCCACTTATGGCCGAAATTCACATTGACCCCTTAGAAAAGAAGTGGATTTACTTTATCGCTTTCTTCCTGCTCATTAGCTGGGGCACCATTCTGTATTACACGTTTGGCAAGGGTGTCCGTCCGCCCAGTAATGTTGAAGTGATTGATTCGGCGCGATTGCACCTGCCCGACGGCGTGGGCGGGGGGGAATTCATGGAGAAAAACCTTGGCGTGCACGTGGACAACAATGACCACATCAAAGTCATTATGGTGGCGGCGCGATACGGCTTTTATCCTCAACATTTTACGGTGCCGGTGGACACGCCCATCACGTTCCGGCTGGCATCATTTGATGTGTTGCATGGCGTGCATATCCCTGAGTCCAACATGAACACCATGATTGTGCCGGGCTATGTTTCCGAAGTGCACACCCAATTTACCAAAACCGGTCAGTTTCCCCTGATCTGCAATGAGTATTGTGGCCGTTCACACGCCTACATGTACGGCATGATAGATATCGTGCCCAAAGCGCAGTTTAAAGCCGAACAATCGGCACACGCCGGCTCAATGGCTTCAAACAAGGACACCCAGGAGCAGCGCACATGAATGTCACCACTGCCAATGCCGCTTCATCCTTGACTCCGGCAGAACAAAAAAGCGTCAGCCGCATCACATTCTGGAATATTTTTGTGGCCTTTGCCGCTTTTGCCCTGGCCGTTCCCATGGGCGCCTATCAGGTGCTGGTACGCAGTGGCTATTTCCCCGAGTTGAAAAACGCTGCACTGTATTACACCTCGGTTTCTACCCACGGGGTGCTGATGGCGTATGTGCTGAGTACCTTTTTTATTATGGGGTTTGGCTACCACACCGCGGCCAACAGCCTTAAACAGGGCTTATGGAACAAGAAATTCACCTGGTTCGGTTTCTGGTTGGCCACCATTGGTGTCATTCTGGCGGCTATCGCCTTGCTTACCGGCCGAGCCTCAGTGCTTTACACCTTCTATCCGCCAGAAATGGCTCACCCCATCTTTTATATTGGTGCGGCCATGCTGGTGATTGGCTCCTGGTTCTGGTGCGTGGACATGATCGTGGAAACCGTTCGCTGGAAGCGGCGCCACCCGGGCCAGCCCGTGCCGGTTATCATGTTCGGCACGGTCATGAATGCATTGCTGTGGTTGTGGACGTCTCTGGGCGTGGCTGCGGAAGTGGTGTTCCAGCTGATTCCGGTTTCACTGGGCTGGGACGATGCCCTGGATCCGGGTCTGGCCCGCACCCTGTTTTCCGAGACCCTACACGCCATTGTGTATTTCTGGCTGTTTCCGGCCTATCTGGTGATGTACTCGATTTTGCCCAAAGAAGCCGGGGGCCGCTTGTTCGGGGATGAGATCGCGCGCATAGCCTTTATCATGCTGTTTATTTTCTCCGTGCCCATCGGTTTCCATCACCTGTATGTGGACCCGCAACAGGCGGCAGGCTGGAAGTTACTGCACATGTTTGGCACCTTTATGGTGGCAGTTCCCAGCCTGATTACCGGCTTTACCGTGATTGCCTCCATGGAAATTGCCGGTCGATTACGCGGTGGCAAAGGCGTTTTTGGCTGGCTGAAAACCCTCGATTATGGCAATCCCGTGGTGCTGGCCGGTGTACTCGCACTTTTGATGCTCACGGTTGGTGGCTGGGGTGGGGTGATTAACGCCAGCTATTCCCTGGACACCGTGGTGCATAACACGCAGTGGATTCCCGGCCATTTTCACCTGATTTATGGCGGCACCACCGTCATCATGTATTTTGCCGCCGCTTATTGGCTGATCCCCAAAATCACCAAGCACAAGCTGTTCTCACGCAAACTGGCCTTGTTCCAGCTGGTGCTGTGGTTTCTGGGCATGTGGATTACCACCATTCCCTGGCACTACCTGGGCATTATTGGCCAGCCACGGCGCGTAGATACCCTGGTTGCCTATCAGCAAGCCGGGGGCGAATTGCTGAAAAGCTGGGATTTGTCCATGCTGGTAATGAATGTGGGCGCCATTATGTTGCTGGTTTCCGGCATCCTGTTCATCATTAATTTGTTGTTCTCGGTGGTTCGTCCAGAGCCGGACGAGGCGGAGAAAATTGTTGAATACGCCCGGGCCATCAAGGAGCCCATGAAGGTTCCCTACGTGTTGAACAGCCTCAGTTTCTGGAACTGGACTATGTTTTTCTACCTCCTGGCCAGTTACGGCTATCCGGTGCTGCAGTTCTGGTTCCTGAAAACGCCGCAAAGCATTCCGTGGGGATATTAACAATGACTAATCAAACTGATTCCATGAATGCTCACTCCCTGATGCGTTTTCCGGCAAAGCAGGTGGCCAGAAATCCCTGGTGGTTGCTGATGTTACTACTGTGGTTGCCGGTTTCCATGCTACATGCCGACGACGGGCCTTCCTCAAACATTGCCTGGGACGCCGCACAGGTCAAGTTTGTGAAATCGGGTGATCCGGCACGTGGGCAAAAGCTCAATCAGGAATTGACCTGTGCCATGTGTCACGGCGAAAAAGGGGTGTCGGAAGGCCGCAACTGGCCGGATTTGGCTGGCCAGAACCCCAATTACCTTTTCAAGCAGTTGCTGGATTACCACGATCACAAGCGGGCAGACACGGAAGCGGCCAAAGTTATGGTTGAGCTGGCCGGACGCCTAACCCAACAGGACATGGCGGATCTGGCCATGTACTACGCGCAGTTCCCATTGCCGCCAGGCGAAGACCCTCGATTTGTGGACGAGGCCGCCGAACAGACCGCCGAAAAACTGGTGCAATTCGGGGACGGCCAGCGCATGATACCGCCGTGTTTTGCCTGCCATGGCACTCATGGAGAAGGCAATACGGTGGACATGCCCGCCCTGGCCGGCCAACAAGCGGTGTATTTCCGCAATACCATGCGCGATTTCAAGAGCGGTCGTCGGCACAACGACATTTATGGTCGCATGCGTTACATGAGCAAGGCGCTGACCCTGGAAGAAATCGATGCGCTGGCCCAGTATTACGCCAAAATGCGCCCGCCCGAGTGAGCCTGCGACACCCAGCAATCCGGAACTTGCACAGGCAACGGCTGTGATTTCGGTTCAATAACGACCGCGTTTCAGGACAATTCCCGTGACCAATGATGTCCGCTGATGAACACTGAATCATTGATCCCCGATGAAACCCCGGTCACCGCTTCCACTGCTGCAATCCCTGCCGAAGACGTACCATCCGCCGAAGCGCCGCACACTGCCTCTGATGCACACACCGCATTGACCTGTTTTCATTGCGGTTTGCCGGTGCCAGTGGTACCGGTTCATCGCCTGCCCGTGCTGGGCAGACCACGCGTTTTTTGCTGCCCCGGCTGTGTGGCGGTGGCGCAGCTTATTGTGTCGTCCGGTCACGAAACGTATTACGAATACCGCCAGCAACAGGAACGCGGTGGACAGGTTCAGGATGAGCCCTGGCGGGAATGGGCCGATCAGCCTCCAGGTGTGAACGCGCCGGAAACTGCCGGTGGTGCAGACCAAACCAATGCCGGCGTTACTGACTATCAAGCCTATGATGACGTCGCCTTTCAAAGCCGGTTTGTTCAGTCCCTGCCGGAGAATCAGCGCGAAGCCCACCTGTTGCTGGAGGGCATTCGCTGCGCGGCCTGTGTGTGGCTGAACGAGCGATTCTTGAGTGAACACACGGGCGTAACCG